>NZ_JBNHFI010000008.1:0-260102 GCF_059090085.1 Arthrobacter sp. K4-10C
GAAACGCCCGGTCCCATTCCGAACCCGGAAGCTAAGACCCACAGCGCCGATGGTACTGCACCCGGGAGGGTGTGGGAGAGTAGGACACCGCCGGACAACACATCACGGTCGAGGCCCCAACCACACGGTTGGGGCCTCCCACATTTAAAACCCACCCCCAACACCACACGCCCGCCCAACGCGAGAAAGCGTCCCCCCGAAAACCGCCAAACCTGATAGAGCGTCCAGGGGGAAACCCGCCAAACGCGAGAGAGCGTTGGGTGGGGTGGACGGATCTGAGCGGGGACAAGAGGCTTGCCGCAGGGCTGATCAAGACTGCCGGGACGGCGGCCAAAGGCGGGAATTCGGCAGGCATCGACGGGCTTATGGTGCTGAAAACCCTCAAGAATCCGGTGATTAACCTCAAAAAGTCGCGGAAACACGCGGAATTTGCGGTCCTCCACCGCCCAAGCTGGTAAGTTTTCGAACAGTGGCTTGTGCGCATGCCGCGTACAGGCTCCAGAATCATGACCGTCCAGGAGGACATAAATGGCTAAGAACCGTAGTGAACTTGTTGCAGAGGTAGCGGGCAAGGCCGGCACCAGCCAGGCAGCCGTCAACTCCGTCCTCGACGCACTGTTCGAGGTTTTCGAGACTTCTGTCGCCGCGGGCGAGAAGATCACCATCCCGGGCTGGCTCGCCGTCGAGCGCACCGACCGTGCAGCACGCACCGGCCGCAACCCGCAGACGGGCGAGACCATCCAGATTGCAGCAGGCCACAGCGTCAAGCTGACCGCCGGCTCCAAGCTGAAGGCTGCGGTCTCCAACAAGAAGTAAAGCTTCTTCCTCCCGGCCCGTCACCGTCGTGAACGGACCGGCTCGGAAAAGGGGCGGCAACCATCCGGTTGCCGCCCCTTTTGCTATCAAGCCCCGGTGATCAGCGGATTCGCGGCCCGGGCGGGCGTAGCGGACAATGGAATGGTGTCTTCTGCCGCAAAATCCCAATCCACCGCACCCCTGCCCGCCGGCAAAGGCACAAGGGGTCAGGGCAGCGGCGCCCTGGGCATCTCCACGCCATGGCAGCTCGCGGGACTGGCAACCCTGTTCCTGGGCCTGGCAGCGGCACTGATCTTTTCCGGTGCGGCCGCGACCCGCGGCGTGGCCGATCCCGGCGCTTTGGTGCGCTGGGGACTCCCTGTCAGCAAGGCCATCCACAACGTATCCCTGGCGACGGTTATCGGCGGCCTGATCTTCGCCGTCGTCATTCTGCCGAAAAGCCTGGCACCCCGCAGCAGGGCCAAGACCGATGGCAGCGAAGGGCCGGAACATCCCGCCTTCAGCAGGGCGCTGGCCGCAGCAGCTGCCGCCGGTGCTGCCTGGACGCTGTCGGCAATCGCAGTGTTGGTCCTCACCTACGCTGACGTAGCGGGGCAGGGGCTCTCTGGTGATCCCGAGTTCACGCAGGCCCTCGTGTACTTCATGACAGACATCGAGACCGGCCGCGCCTGGCTGACCGTCACGATCATCGCGGCGGTGGTCACCACAGCACTGTTCGGTGTCAGATCGCTTGGCGGCCTGGCGCTCACCCTGATCCTGGCTTTCATAGGACTCGTGCCCACGGCCCTGATCGGACACTCCTCAAGCTCTTCGGACCATGAGGGTGCAATCAACTCCCTGGGCCTGCACCTGGTGGGTGTCAGCATTTGGGTGGGCGGCATTATCCTGCTGGCCCTGCTCTCCGGGATCCTGACGGGATCCAAGGCAGGGTCCAAGGCAGGATCCGCCGCAGACATCACCGAGGCCACACTCAAAAGGTTCTCCAGCCTCGCGGGATTCGCCTTCGTGCTGGTGTTAGCCTCCGGTGTCATCAATGCCAGCATCCGCATCACCAACTGGGCTGACCTCTTTGGCTCCGCCTACGGGCAGCTGATCCTGGCCAAGACTGCCGCCACCGTGGTGCTCGGCGGGATCGGCTTCATGCACCGCCAGTGGGTGATCCCGCAGCTGGGCCGCAAGGGTTCCGCCATGTCATCCCGGCGGGTCCTCTGGCAGCTGGTCCTCGCGGAACTGCTGGTGATGGGCGCAACGTCCGGAGTCGCCGTGGCCCTAAGCCGTTCGGCCCCGCCACAGCCAACCACGTACGCGCCCGACGCCTCGCCCGCTTTCATCCTGACCGGCTACGAATTACCGCCCGAGCTCACGCAGGAACGCTGGCTGACCGAATGGCGGCTGGACTGGCTGTGGATCGCCGTCGCCGTGTTTGGGCTGGTGTCCTACGTCCTTGGCGTGCTGAAGGTCCACCGCCGGGGTGACTCGTGGCAGTGGTTCCGGTCCGTGAACTGGGTGATCGGCCTGCTGGTGCTGACCTATATCACCTCCGGTCCGCCGTCGGTCTATGGCCGCATCCTGTTCTCCGCGCACATGGTGGACCATATGGCACTGACCATGGTGGCCCCCATCTTCCTGGTGCTGGGCGCCCCGGTCACCCTTGCACTCCGCGCGTTGCAGCCCCGCGGCGACGGTTCGCGGGGAGCACGGGAGTGGATCCTGGTCTTCGTGCACTCGAAGTTCTCCCAGGTGGTCACGCACCCGCTTTTCGCGGCGGCCAACTTTGCCGGCTCGATCGTGCTGTTCTATTACTCGGACCTGTTTGGCTTCGCGATGCGCGAGCATGTGGGCCACGAGCTGATGAACCTGCACTTCCTGCTGACCGGTTACATTTTCGTGCTCAGCATGATCGGCACGGACCCGCTGCCCCGCAGGGCGCCCTACCCCCTTAGGTTGGTTCTGCTGCTGGCCACCATGGGCTTCCACGCGTTCTTCGGCGTCGCCATCATGGGCGGCACCAACCTCCTGGCCGCCGACTACTTCGGCAACCTGGGCCGGGACTGGGGCCAGTCCGCGCTGGCCGACCAGCAGATCGGCGGAGCAGTGGCCTGGGGCATCGGGGAGGTGCCCACCCTCCTGGTGGCCATCGGCGTCGCCATCATGTGGTCCCGTTCCGACGCGCGCGAAACCAAGCGGGTGGACCGGGCAGCCGACAGGAATAACGACGCCGATCTCACCGCTTACAACGATATGTTTGCCAAGTTGGCCGAACGCGACGCCAAGCTGGCTGAACGCAACAAGCTGGAAGGACGCTGATGAGCGAAACCGTACGCAACCACGCCCGGGTCCGCGCCTCTGAACTGGTGGGCCGCAACTGGTTGAACACCGGCGGCAAAACACTGGACCTTGAGGCCCTCCGCGGCAAGATCGTGCTGCTGGACTTCTGGACGTTCTGCTGCATTAACTGCCTGCACGTCCTGGATGAGCTGCGCCCGCTGGAGGAGGAGTACTCGGACGTCCTGGTGACCGTCGGCGTCCACTCGCCCAAGTTCGAGCACGAGGCGGATCCAGTGGCCCTGGCCGCGGCCGTGGAGCGCTACGAGATCCACCACCCCGTCCTGGACGATCCGGAGCTGGACACCTGGAAGGCCTACACCGCCCGTGCCTGGCCCACCCTGGTGGTCATCGACCCCGAAGGCTACATCGTGGCGCACCTTTCCGGTGAGGGCCATGCGGACGGGCTGGGAGTGCTGATCCCCGAGCTCATCGCCGAACACGAGGCCAAGGGCACCCTCCACCGCGGCTCCGGCCCCTACGTGGCGCCCGAGCCCACCTCCGGCACCCTGCGGTTCCCCGGCAAAGCGCTCTTCCTTCCCGCCGGCCGCGGTTCCGGTGCGGATGAAGCATCCGACGGCGGCGCGGCAGCAGGTGCCGCAGTAAAGGACGCTGCAGACAACGGATCCTGGTTGGTCACCGACACCGGGCACCACCGGCTGGTGGAACTCGCTACCGACTTCCGGACGGTCCTGGCCACCTTCGGCTCCGGCACCAAGGGCTACGCGGACGGCCCGGCCGCAGGCGACACGGCCACCGCACAGTTCAACGAACCCCAGGGCCTGGTCCTGCTGCCGGAAGACGTGGCAGCCAAGGTGGGTTACGACGTCGTAATTGCCGACTCCGTCAACCACCGCCTGCGCGGGCTGTCCCTCACGGACGGCAAGGCCTCCACGCTGGCCGGGAACGGCGTCCAGCGGCTGCTGGAGACAGGTCCGGCGCGCGTGGACGAGGACGCTGCCGGCTTCACCGGCCGGCTAAGCGAGCATCCCCTCGAGGTTTCGCTGAGCTCTCCGTGGGATCTGGTGTGGTCGCGCAAGCTGAATGCCGTGGTGATCGCCATGGCCGGCACCCACCAGATCTTCAGCTTCGACCCCGTATCCGGCGAAGTGGACATTATTGCCGGCAACGGCCTGGAGGGGCTCCTGGACGGTCCCGCCCACGAGGCCTGGTTTGCGCAGCCCTCCGGCGTGGCCGAGGACGCCGACGGCAGCATCTGGGTGGCTGACTCGGAGACGTCGGCGCTCCGCAAGCTGGTTATCGGCGACGATGGCACCGTTACCGTGGAGTCCGCCGTCGGTAAGGGCCTGTTCGACTTCGGCTTCCGCGACGGCCCGGCGGCCGAGGCACGCCTGCAGCACCCGCTGGGCGTGACAGTCCTCCCCGACGGCTCCGTGGCCATCGCGGATACGTACAACGGAGCTGTGCGCCGCTACGACCCTGCGGCCGGGACCGTCTCGACCCTGGCCCGCGGCCTCGCCGAGCCGTCGGACGTGATTGTGGACCACACCCAGTCCGCCGGTTCGGAGCCGCTGCTGGTAGTGGTGGAGGCCAACCAGCACCAACTGGTGTACGTCCCCATTCCCAAGGAAGCGCAGCAGGTGGACGAGGGCGCATCCCAGACCCACCGGCCCAAGAGTCCGGTGGCGCCGGGCCCGCTGGAGCTGACGGTCCGATTTACCGCCCCCACCGGGCAGAAGCTGGACGACCGCTGGGGCGATCCCACGCAGATGAAGATCTCCTCCACCCCGCCGGAGCTCCTGGTGTCCGGCGGGGGGACGTCGGTGGGCCTGCTCCGCACCGTGGAGCTCTCGTCGGAGGTTCCGGAGGGCGTGCTGCACATTACCGCCCGCGCTGCTGCCTGCGACGGCCCCGAAACCGAGGACGGCGAGATCCCGGACCACGCAGCCTGCCACCTTTACCAGCAGGACTGGGGCATCCCGGTGGTCCTGCAGAGTGACGGGGATACTGAGCTGGTACTCGACCTTCGCGGCATGGACTGACGCGCCGGCCTCGGTGCTGAACTGGCCCGGTTCTCGACCCTTGAAGGTTGGGAACCGGGCCAGTTCTGCTTCTCACGCCGTCAAAAGTGGGCCAGTCAGGAGCCGAGCCGGAGGCTGACTTGTGCACATAACCCGGTTCCTGACTGTCTGCAACCGGGGGTTGCGGTCCACTCTGGCCTAATGGACCCGGCAGACATCCTCAAATCGGGCGGAGGCGTGCTGCTGACCCGGGATGTGCTGGCCGCAGGTGCAACCGATACAGGCCTTCGCCGGGCAATACGGAGCGGCGAAGTTGTCCGACTGGAGCGAGGGCTGCTGGCCGTTGCCGGCGCTGACCCGGAGTTCGTGGCCGCAGGGCGCGCCCGGGGTCTCCTCACATGCGTGTCCGCAGCCCCGGCATACGGGCTCTGGCAGCTTCGCCCGCCTGCGGTGCCCCACTATTGGCAAAGTAACGGACGACATGTCCTCGGCTGTGTCAGCCATCGTCTTGCACTGACACAGCCAACCCGCCACGGCACTCTCGCAGCTCTTCCTGATGTACTGCTGCATGCGCTGCTCTGCCTGCCGGAACTTGAATCTCTGGTCATGGTGGAATGTGCCTACAACCGAGGGGACATTGATCCGGCGTTTCTACTCCGGCATCTTCCTGGCAAACGTTGCGGCAAGGCGCGGAACGTGGTGTCCAAAATGGAGCCCGGAGCGGACTCACTCCTTGAGACGCTGGCCCGGGTGCTGTTCAGGGATGCAGGCATCGCCACCGAGACACAAGTGTGGATCGACGGGGTCGGGCGCGTGGATTTCCTCCTGGAGGGTTTCCTCATTGTGGAGATTGACGGAATTGCCTTCCACCTTGAAGCACGTCAGTTTAAGAAGGACCGCCGCAGGGATAATGCGGCAATACTGCAGGGGATGCCGGTGCTCAGGTTCTTCTACGACGACGTAGTTCATGCACCCGGGTCCGTTCTGGCGCAGGTACAGGAGGTGCTGGCCCGGGGGTCGCTCCGGTGGCCCCAACCGAACCAGCCCAGTTATCGACGCGACCCAGGCCAGGGAGCCTGGTGAGGCGTCAGGAACTCGCTTAAAACTGGGCCAGTGCGGCGCCAGCCGCCCTAGAAGCTCAGCATTGGGGTGACTTTGACTGCGTCGCCGGAGACGTCCAGGCGGGTGGTGAAGCTGAAGTCCACCTCTTCCTCCAACGGATACCAGATGCCGGTGAAGGAGTTTTGCTGGAGCGCTTCCACCTTGGCTTTGCCGTCCAGCGGGGCCACGACCCAGCGTCCGTCGAAGGGTTCGATGGAGACATTGGGGTACTCCGTGACGGTCCACTTGATGCTGCCGTCCTGGACCATGTTGTTGCTCGCGTAGTAGAACGGGCAGTCCGGCTGGAGCTTCTGTTCCTTGACGGCTTCCGCGGCGCAGCCGTCCAGGAACTCCTTGACCTTGTCCGCCACATCTTCCTTCAGCTTGCCCGTGGCCTGGGTCAGCAGGTTGAGCGGTGCCACGGGAACGTCGCGGGCTGTCACCGTGGCCCGGGTGGCGGGGGCGGAGAAGTACTCGCCGTTCAGGGCTGCCTCGTACTCACCGGGGTAGAAAACTGCGAAAGAGTTCCGGCCGTTCGGCATGTTTACCGGGACGCCGTTGACGTTGGCCTGGTTGCCGTTGACCACGGTGATGTCCAGCGTGGGCAGCCGGGTGGGGACGAAAGCCCATGTGTTGAAGAAGATCCATTCGGTGCCGGTATTTTCCAGCAGGAATTCGGTGCGGAGCCTGCTTCCGTCAATGGTGTACTCCAGCGGCACCATGACCTGGTCGCCGGGGCGTTCCTCTGGCTCGCCGACCGCCACGTTAGTGAGGCGGGATGCCGCGGTCTGCAGCCCGGTTCCGTCCAGCATGGCGGCGTTGCTTGGCGGAACGGTGGCGCGCAGCAGTCCCAGAGCCTTGCCCCCGTCACCGCTTTGGAGGGCGTCCAGATACTCGCGGACCGGCTGCTGCGGGCCTGCCACGGTGTTGTTCACCAGGTTCACGGCAACGACGGCTCCGGCCACGGCAAGCATGAGGCCCAGCAGCCATCCGGCCGCTATCCTCACCAACGCTTGACTCATCTGCACGTTCCTTACAGTAACGTTAGTGCGAACGCACACTAAAGTTGGCGTCTCCCCTCCTTGGGGCAGAAACGTGGGAAAACGTCCGACGACGGCGCCCGGCACGGTGCCAAGGGCGCCTGGGCGGCGCTTAGCTTAGCGGCGGCGGCGCCGGGACGACGTGCCGAAGACCCCCCGCAGCAGTTCACGGCCCAGCTGCGTTCCGATGGACCGCGCCATGCTCTTCAGGCCGCCACCGAGTGCGCCGCCGAGGACCCCGCCCAGATCGTCCATCACCCCGCCGCCCGCTTCCTGCCGGGATGGCCGGGGCGCATCCTGCGTCCGCTCGGGGCTGTCCCGGTGCGGAGCAGTCCTGCTGCTGGGCCTGCCCAGGATCTCCTCTTCGATGCGGCGGGCCTCGGCGTCGATATCCGTGGCGTTGGCGCCGGTGCGCGGGTCGGATGCCGGAACCGGGGGTTCGCCGGGCGCCGCAGGACCGGTGGGTGCCGCCGCCTTGCCGGTCAGCTTCTCGTAGGCTGACGGGTTGTCCACGGCGGTTCCATACTTGGGCAGCAGGGCGGAGCCGGCCACGGTACTCCGGACCAGGGCTTCATCGCTGGGGCCCATGACGGACTCGGGTGCGCGCAGCCGGGTATGGGCCACAGGCGTGGGGGCGCCTTTGTCATTCATGACGGTGATGACGGCTTCACCAATGCCGGCGGAGGTGAGGGTTTCTTCGAGGTCGTAGTCACTGACCGGAAACGTGGACACTGTGGCCTTGAGGGCCTTGGCGTCCTCCGGGGTGAAGGCCCGCAACGCGTGCTGCACGCGGTTGGCCAGCTGGCCCAGGACGTCGGCCGGGACATCCTTGGGGGTCTGGGTAACGAAGAAAATGCCCACGCCTTTGGACCGGATGAGCCGGACGGTGGTGGTGATCGCCTCCAGAAACGCCTTGGATGCGCCGTTGAACAGCAGGTGGGCCTCGTCCAGGAAGAACACGAGCTTGGGCTTGTCCAGGTCGCCGGCTTCGGGCAGGTCCTCGAAGAGGTCGGCGAGCAGCCACATCAGGAACGTGGAGAACAGCATGGGCTTGGTCTGGAGCGTGGGCAGTTCCAGGCAGGTGATCACGCCACGGCCGTCCGGGGCGGTGCGCAGCAGCTCGGCGGTATCGAACTCCGGTTCGCCGAAGAACTTCTCCAGCCCCTGGGCCTCGAGGTTCACCAGTTCCCGCAGGATCACACCGGCGGTCGCCTTGGACAACCCGCCGAGCTCCTCCAGCTGGTCCTTGCCTTCGGCGGAGGTGAGGAACTGGATCACGGCCCGAAGGTCCTTGAGGTCGATGAGCTCCAGGCCGTTCTTGTCCGCGAAATAGAACACCAGCTGCAGGCTGGACTCCTGGGTGTCATTCAATTCCATGATGCGCGAGAGCAGGATGGGGCCGAAGGACGAGACAGTGGCGCGGACCGGGACGCCGTTGCCGTCGCCGCCGAGCGCCAGGAACTCGACCGGGAACGTCCGGCCCTGCCAGAGCTGGCCGATGCTTTCGGTCCGGGCGGTGAGCTTTTCGCTGCCGGTGGCCGCCGTGGCCAGCCCGGAGAGATCGCCCTTGATGTCCGCGAGGAAAACGGGAACCCCCGCCGTGGACAGCTGTTCGGCCATCATGTGCAGCGTGACGGTCTTGCCCGTGCCGGTGGCTCCGGCCACCAGCCCGTGCCGGTTCATCATGGCCAGCGGCAGCCGCACCGGGGCGTCCTTGCGGAGCCCGCCGTCGATGATGGCGGCCCCCAGTTCGATGGTGGCGCCCTCCAGCGTGTAGCCCTTCTGGATGGTGGCAAGCTTCTCTGCTGTGGTTTTCTTGGCCATGGCGCTAGCTTAGCGGCGGCCGGTGCCGGAGCGGCGGTACCGGGAAGGTCAGTTCTGCGACGCCGCGGGAAGGTCCTTGGTGAACGCCAGGATGCCCACGGCCTCCGGGTCGGCATGCACATCGAACTGCGGCTGGTAGCCGGTGCGGAGGTAGAGGTTCTTCGCTTCGGGCTGCCGCGGGCCGGTGGTGAGGTAGATCCGGGTGTATCCGCGCCGGCCGGCCAGGGCCTCCAGCTCTGCGAGCACCAGCCGGGCAAGGCCACGACGGCGGTGTCCCGAGTGCGTCCAGATCCGTTTCAGTTCGGCGGTGGTCGCGTCATACCGGCGGAACGCCCCGCCCGCGATCGATTCCCCGTCCTCCTGGATCACCAGGAGCGCACGGCCTGGTCCTGCGAATTCCTCAGCCGGATACCGGTTCAGCTCTTCTGCGGCAGCTTTGCGGCCGAAAAGGTCGCCGTAACGGGTGTCGTACTCGACGGCGAGTTGGTCCAGCAGAAAGACAGCGCATCCAATGGAAACAATCATGAAAAACCTTGGAGCGGGTACTTCGCAGCGTCGCCGCTATCGTTGCCGCAGGCGCCCTGTCACTTCAGGCATTAGCGATGCCTCGGCTCTAAGCCTCCAAGAGGATGGCAGGATCAACTTTATTGCAGCCGGATCTAGCAGCCCAGGAGAGTGCATCAGTATTGTTTTTGCTGCCCGCTGACCAGACTATTCCTGCCTTACGTCACCCGAGAGGGCGTAGCTTGATGACGGTCGGCGCTCGGCGTCCCGTCGGAATCAACTCTAGGATCCCTGAGTTACCAGAGCTTCCCAGACTGCGTACATGCGGGAGTAAGCCAGGGAGTTGCTGGTGCAGATGCCTAGCACATGTGATTCGCCCAGCAGTGAGTTCACGGTGGAGGTCCACACGAAGACGATTGCTCCGGCTTGATTTTCGTAGCACGAGAGCTCCCGAACGCCATGACTGGTGCTCATGTTGTAGCTTAGGCCAGACGCGCGAATGCTGCAGTCGGATCCGGGCAGGCTACCAGGGACCGTGAAAGCGTAGGCAGATCCCATATCCGCCGCTGATTCGTATTCTATGTAGACTAATGAATCCAAATTTTCGGAGGTGCATTCCAGCGCCAGGCGAGCCCCCTGACTGAATCCCGATTCCACGGACACGTCCCGGCATGGTTCCACTTCGTCTGGGATGGTTCCAAGCAGCGAATACCGGGACCAGAGGTCCGGTGGCTCGGACGCTTTAGGTTCCGCTGGCGTCGGACTGGGTTCAGGTTCCGGTTGTGGCGACGGCGTTGGGGTTGGTTCCATCGCTGCGATGATTTCTGACCGCCACTGCCCCATACCCACTCCAAGCAGGACGAGAACAACGGCAGTTATCAGTGCTGCCACCGACGTCATCAGACCATGCCGACGCGAAGGACTCCTACGGTGAAGCGATGTTTCGTTCACTGCAGTGAGAAGCTCGCGTGTAGGGTCCTCGAACGAATCCAGATAAGTCTTGGTTTCTTTCGGGAAATTCTCAGCCATGAAGGCGAGGAGATTCAGATATCGGTTGGTCAAGTGAGGCGAGGTCGAACTTAACTGCTCCAGCCTCGGAAGAAGACGTTTCCGGACCTCGAGCGCCTGGTTCAGCACGCCTTCCAACAAGACGTTGGAAGCAAGCTCCTTACCCACCATCAGACGGTGCATCATCGCCAAGGACGCCGACACGCTGCCGCAGCAGGCAGCGCCGATTTGATCCCCGGTGTAGACGGTCGCCCTGAAGTAGGGGGCGAGGAATGGATTGAGGACCTTCAGCTTGGTTTCAAACTCAAGTAAAACGCTGAGCAGAATGAATTGCTGGTGCCGTGCCTTCAATGCTCCGAAGATCGACCCTAGGAGAAACTCCAATTGCGCATGGTTTTCCTCCGTCTGAAGGTCCGCGACGGTCCCCGCCTTAAGGATAAGGATGCGGGTTCCCATGAAGGTGGCCAGGACGACCGGATCGGTCGCGAAGTCCGAGACGTAAATGTCGACGCGACGCATGTAGCCCACACGATCCCGAACTGTATCCACTACCTCTTGCAATTCAGGAAGGGATTCATAGGACACGAGAAGATGGTTGCCCAGCATTCTTGCCCGTCCGACCATCAAGAGCAGCCAAATAGACGCGATCGCCAGCACTAGGAGAACCATGCCTAGGACGAAAAGGACTAAAGGCTGGGTGGAGTACACAATGATGGCGAATAACACGAGAGCGCCCAAGGCGATGACGGCTGCGGTTACGGCCAGTATCAGTCTGCTGTACTCCGCAGGGTGTCTGAGCGCACTGATATCCAAGGGAAAGCCCTGGTTCTCTTCAGGTGAGTGTTCTGGCGCCGGCTGATACGTCGTGCTATCAGGTTGTCGGGGCGTGTTCACGGCTTCATCTCGTCTCACCCGACCCGCCCCCTTTCAAAAGGCTGTCCGCGGCGCTTCTTTCGTTCTGGTCGATTCTGCTGGTTCGAGCTTGAGGAGAGCCGGTTTGAGCTCCCAGGACAGCCGGTTTGCTCCGCACCCTTCCTGGGACAGAATTAACACCGAGGGTGTTACTGGGCCGTTATTGCGGCCTAAATAAGATCTGCTGCCCTGCCGGTCCACTTCCGCGACCGACCACGCGCCGAAGTCGGTGCGTGGAGGACCGGCTATTTGAGTTAGGAAAGAGAGCAGACACTGGTCCCGGACTAGAAGAGTGCGGTACCAATGAAACACTGCACAGTCATGGCGTACCGAGGGCCGGCGTTGCTTTCCCCCTGGCGTTCCCTGATAAGGGAGCGTTCGAATTCGGCGAAGGCACCCATGTCGGAGAGCAGGAGGTTGGCCATGGGGGAGTCCTCGCCGGTGAAGACGAGCTGCTCTTTGACGAACTCCACCCGCACGCCTTTGGGCGTGAGGCCTTGGACAAGGGCGCGCAGGTCATCGAGGTTGAGGGCAAGCCGGTGCTCCGCGTCGCACGACCATGCTGAATCGCGCGTACCCTGCTCAACCCGCCCCTCAAGGGGTGGGGCCAAGCCCGGAACATTAGTTCCGGCGGAGGCACTGAATGAGGGCGAATGCTGCCTGGTCTGAAGCAACGGCATCGAGCATCAGCACGTTGGGAATGCCACCCTGAAGGTCGGCATGACCCTGCGCGGGGTTTAGGTGAAGAATCTCGCCGATATTGGAGCCGCTCTTCGCGTAGAAGCCGAGCAGATCGTTCCGGTAGGTGGCGAAGTCGAACTTCTCCTTGCGGGCCTCGGTAACGGTGACATTGGACAGCACAGCCTCGTACTTCGACGACTCGACGCCCAGCGGCCAGTCAGCCCACGCCACGGGCAGGACCTCCACCTCCAGCCCCAGCGTCCCGCCCACGGCGTAGGCGAGGTCAACCTCGTTGCCAATGAGTGTCTTGTTGTCCGTGGCGAACATACTGAGCGGCGCCGTGCCGCCGGTGGTCACCACTGTCAGCTTGCCGTCCGCCTTGATGGCGTCGGTCACCAGCGCGGCTGCATCCGGGTCTGCCTGGACTTTGATGCGGTCCTGCTCGGGGGACAGGCTGAATGCCTTCCCGCCAGCGGCGGCGGGGGATGACGACGGCGGTGCTGTCGCCGCCGTCGCGCCCGGATCAGCGCAGGCAGCCAGCCCCAGCAGCGCTGCGGCCAATGCCGCGACGGTTGCCGGTTTCCTTGTGATAGCGGTTAACCGAGCGACCGCGGCGGTCATATTCGAGGCCGTGCCGCGGCCGACACCAAGTAGTGTGCGGCGTCGGCCGCCGAGGAAAACGAGTACTCAGTGGGCAAAGACAGGTGGCGGATTACGCGTGTTCTCCACCCAGGGCGCAACTTACCGTTGATCCAGCAGCGGCCGCGATGGGCCGCTTATCGGTCTCAGGAGCTCACATGCGCACTTCCCCGTCAAAGCCGGTCCTCTCGCGGCGCCTTGCTGCCGCGGTTGTCTTGCCGGGCCTGCTGACCGGCAGCCTGGTCCTGGCCCAGCCCGCATCCGCCGCAGGAACCACATCGAATTCCAGCATCTGCAACGGCGTGGTGAACCAGCTGGCCCATCGTGGAACTGTCCAGGAGAACCTTCTGAGGTCAGCGGCGAAAAGGAACGCGGACGCCATCGCGGTGCTGCAGGCCGAGAAGGCAAGGCTCGAAAGCCAGGCAAAAACCTTGTCCGGACAGGTGACGGAAGCCCAGGCCTTGCTCGACAGCCTTGAAGCTGAGGAAAAGCGGCTGGAGGCTGCCATCACCACCGCAACAACCGAGCTGGCCGGGCTGACCACGAAAGTCGAGCTCGCGGCGGCTGCCGAAACCGATACAAAGACTGCCCTTGCCGCCCTGGAGATCCAGAAGGCAGAAGTAGTGAGCAAACTGGCACCGTTGGAGGAGGACCTTGCAGCGGCCCTGGCGGCGTCGCAAGCCCTGCAGGGCGACGCAGCTAAGTTGGTTGCAGACCAACAGGCCAACACTGCGGCGATTGCCTGGGCCCAGGGTGAACTTGATGCTTTGCAGCAGGCTGAGGAAAAGGCAGCGACCGATTTGTCTGCCAAGGGAGCGGAAATCAAAGCTGTTGAGGACCAGCTGGCAGTCCTGGTGGGGGAGGCAGAGGAAGCTGCAGACGCCGTCGTCGCGGCCCGGCAGGAAGTCGCGAACGCCGAAGAAGAACTCGCGTCTCTGGAAGCGGCCGGTACCACTGCAGATCAAGCCCTGAGGGACCAGAAGGACAAGATTGCCACAGCCACGGAGATGCTGACCGGGCTGGAAGCGCAAGCGGAGGCCGCGGACGCGGCTGTTAATGACAAGTTGGCCCATATCACCGCCACCCAGGGCGAACTGACGGCCCTGCAATCCGCTGCCGCCGATACGAAAGCCGCCGTCGATGCCAAGAACGCCGCGATTGCGGCCGCACAACTCGAGCTTGCCACCTTGCAGGCGACTGCGGCGGCGGCAGCAAAGGCAGTGGATGACAACAACGCGAAGATCAAAGCGGTCAGCGCAGGGATCGCCACCCTTCAGGGACAAATCACTACCTTGAACGCCAGTGTTGCGGCCAAGCAAAACCAATTGACGCAGGCGCAGTCCGAACTCGCCGTGCTCGTAAAAAACAAGTCTGACCTCGAAGGCAGAATCGCGACACTCCAAAAGGATATTGACGCGATCAAGGGCAATTCCAGCAAAAAGCGGGAGCTGCAGGCCCAGCTGGCCGTAATGGAGGGGGACCTCGCCTCCTTCAACACGCAGATCACCGACAAGGACACCCTGATAGGGGGGCTTTCGGGTGACCTGAAGATTCTGACTGACAAGGTGGCGGCGCTTAACACACAGCTGGTCACCAAACAGCAGGAAAGCAGCTCGTTGCAGCAGAATGTCGCACCGCTCCAGGCAGCCCTCACGGCAGCCAACTCCGCAGTTACGGTTCAGCAGGCCGACATCGACCTGCTGAAGTCCCAGGTGCCTTTGCTGCAGGACGCCGTGAATGCGGCGCACGCCAAGGTTGCCACCAAGCAGATGGAGCTGATGGCCCTTGAGGGCCATCTCCCGGCATTGGAACGGTCTGCATTGGAGGCGGCCGCCGCAGTCACCGCCCAGGAGCAGGTCGTATCGGACCTGGAAGCTGCCCTTCCTCCGCTGATCGCGGGCGCGGAGAAAGCGCAGCAGGACATTATCGATCAGCGCGCGGAACTGGATGCAAGGAGAGACACCCTAGGCCAGGCTGAAGATGACCTCACCGCGGCCAACGCGGCTGTAGAGGCCAAGAAGTCCGAGATTTCAATGCTGAAGGACGAATATTCAGGCCTTCAGGCAGCCCTGGACGATGCAACCGAGGCCGCCGCGTCCAAAGAGGTTGAGGTGGCTGCCCTGAACACTCTTGCCGAGGGCCTTGTCTCACAAATCACCGCCATCAATGCCAAGATCACCGCCAAGGAGGACGAGATTCTGTCCCTGCAGGAACGGGTTGCCCCACTGGCTGACCAGCTCGCAAAGCTCAACGGCGACATCAGCGCCGCTGAAGCCAACTTGGCAGCCCTGCAGTCACAGCTGACAGCCCTGGACAAGCAGGTAACCGATGCCCAGGCAACGCTGCGGACACTCGAAGGCCAAAAGAAGGCCAACAAGGAAGCAATCACTGCGCAGAAGGCGATGGTCAACGGGCTGGTCGCCAAGCTGGGTGAGGTCCAAAAGCAGATCGCGGCGATCGACGGAACCATCGCACTCGGAGGCTGCACCGTCTAGACCGCGAAGGCCGGCGCCCAACGACGTGCGCCGCAGCGAAGGGGCACGGCCACCACGGCCGTGCCCCTTCGTGTATCAGCCCACGCGTAAGGCGTCAGCCCAGGGCCTTGATGACTTCCTTGGCTACGTCCTCGCTGGACTGCGGGTTCTGGCCGGTGATGAGGTTGCCGTCGCGCATCACGTGGGAGCTCCAGGCCGGTCCGTTCTCCACCACGGCGCCCTTCTCCTTCAGCACATCCTCCACCAGCCACGGCGTGTTTTCGCCGGTGCCGCCGCCCAACTCCTCTTCGTTGCTGAACACGGTGAGCCGGCGGCCCCTGAAAGTGAACGAGCCGCCGTCGTCCGTTGCGCTCAGCAGCCCGGCGGGACCGTGGCAGAACGGCGCGATGACCTTTCCTGCCTTGTCCGCGGCCGCCAGGAGCCTTCCCAGGTCCCCGTCCTGGTACAGGTCGGCCATGGGCCCGTGCCCGCCGGGCATCACCACGGCGTCATAGGCGGCAACGTCGACGTCGGCCAGCACCAGCGGTTCCGTCAGTTCGCCGTCGATGGAAGCCAGGTAGTCCCTCAAACTTTTCGCCCGCTCCTCACCGCCGGCCGCTTCGGCAGCCAGGCTGACCCGGTCCACCGTGGGTTTGCGGCCATCGGGAGTGGCGATGGCGACGCTATGGCCGGCGTCGATCAGGGTCCGGTGGGCGACCACCAGTTCCTCCGCCCAGTAACCGGTGGAGTGCTGACTTCCGTCCTTCATGGTGAGCGAATCTGCTGCTGAAACAACCATCAGAATGTTTGCCACGGTGTTGCTCCTGTCTTTGCCGGATAGGTACACAGGGGCGGCAACCTCATCAGTGTGCTGAGTATTCCGGCGCAGGCCGAAATAAGCCGGGCACCGCGGTGGTTATGCACTGAGTGTCCGCTGCGACCCGGCGGGCAAAAACTACGTAACGTCCTGAAAGGTCGGCACCCACCGTGACTCTTCCCCTCTCCATCCTTGACCTGGCAACGATTGGCAAGGGCCAGACGGCGGCGGAGAGTTTCGCGGGCAGCGTGGCCATGGCGCAGAGCGCTGAGCGGCTGGGATACCGGCGGGTCTGGTACGCCGAGCACCACAACATGTCCTCCATCGCCTCGTCGGCCACCAGCGTGCTGATTGCCCACGTGGCCGCGCACACGGAAACCATCCGGCTGGGCGCTGGCGGCATCATGCTGCCCAACCACTCGCCGCTGACCATCGCCGAACAGTTCGGCACCCTGGAAACCCTGCACCCCGGCCGCATCGACCTCGGCCTGGGCCGCGCCCCCGGCAGCGACCAGAACACCATGCGTGCCCTCCGCCGGGACCCGATGTCTGCGGACAGCTTCCCGCAGGACGTCCTGGAGCTCCAGGGCTACCTCACCGGACCCACCCGGATCCAGGGGGTTGAAGCCACCCCGGGCAAGGGCACCAACGTTCCGCTCTACATCCTGGGCTCATCCCTGTTTGGTGCCCGGCTGGCCGCACAGCTCGGCCTGCCATACGCCTTCGCCTCGCATTTTGCGCCGAACGCGCTGCAGGACGCCGTCGCCATCTACCGCCGTGAATTCAAGCCCTCGGCACAGCTGGACGCTCCGCACGTCATCGCCGGCGTGAACGTGATCGCCGCTGATTCCGCTTCGGAGGCGCAGGCGATGATGCAGGCCACCAAGCGCGCCAGGGTTTCCCTGTTCTTCGGCGGCGGACGCGAGTTCACCGACGACGAGGCGGACATGATCCTCGACTCGCCACAGGGCCAGCACGTCTCGCAGATGATGACCTATTCGGCCGTCGGTACACCCGACGTCGTGCTGGACTACCTGGACAGCTTCGGCCGGCACGCCGATGCCGATGAACTCATCGTGGCGCACCAAAGCACCGGCACCGAGGCACGGCTGCGGTCCGTTGAGCTGCTGGCCCAGGCTGCAGGGCTGGCCAGGGTCTGATGCGCGGCAGCCAAGGCAGCTCCCAAAACGACGGCGTAGGGTTCCGCTCCAAGCGCGGGCCCATCCTCGTTGCGCTGATGCTCTCGACCGGTTTGGTGGCGATTGATTCAACCATCGTGGCCACCGCCGTCCCCTCGATTGTCCGCGACGTGGGCGGGTTCTCGTCGTTCCCGTGGCTCTTCTCCGCCTACCTGCTGGCGCAGGCCGTCTCCGTGCCCATATACGGCAAGCTCTCGGACATGGTCGGCCGCAAACCAGTCATCCTGGCGGGCATCGGGCTGTTCCTGCTCGGGTCAGTCCTCTGCGGCATCGCCTGGAGCATGCCCGCCCTGATCGCGTTCCGCGCCCTGCAGGGACTCGGCGCCGGGGCCGTGCTGCCGGTCTCGATCACCATCGCCGGCGACATCTACTCGCTGGAGGAACGCGCCAAGGTCCAGGGCTACCTGGCCAGCGTATGGGCGGTCTCCTCCGTCGTAGGGCCAAGCCTCGGCGGGATTTTCTCCGCCCTGGGGATCTGGCGTGGAATCTTCCTGGTCAACATCCCGCTCTGCCTCCTGGCCGGGTGGATGCTGGTCCGGACCTTGCACGAGAACGTGGAGCGGGCCAGGCATCGGGTGGACTACGCCGGCGCGGCCCTGCTGGCAGTTTCACTTGGACTGCTGATCCTTGGCGCTCTCCAGGGCGGCCAGGCGTGGGAGTGGAACTCGCCCGTCAGCATCGGCGTCTTCGCTGTGGGCGCGGCGCTCCTGGTCCTGTTCCTCCTGGTGGAGCGGCGGGCGGCCGAGCCCATCCTGCCGGCATGGGTCATCTCCCGTCGGCTGCTGGGCACGACCGCCTTCGTCTCCTTTGGCGTGGGTGCGGTCCTGATCGGCCTGACCTCGTTCGTCCCCACCTTCCTTGAGGGCGCCTTATCCGCTTCGCCCCTCGTTGCCGGGCTGGCCCTGGCGGCATTGACCGTCGGCTGGCCGATCAGCGCCTCCCAGGCCGGCCGCTTGTACCTGCGCATCGGGTTCAAAGCCACGGCACTGATCGGCATCTGCGTCACCGTCGCGGGACTCCTGCTCCTGTCGCTGACAGCAGCCGCTCCCGACGTGGCGCTGGTGGCCATCAGTTGCTTCGTCGTCGGGCTTGGCCTGGGCCTGGTAGCCACCCCAACCCTCATCGCCGCCCAGTCCAGCGTCCCGTGGAACGAGCGCGGCGTGGTCACCAGCACCAACATGTTTGCCCGGTCCATCGGCAGCGCTTTGGGCGTGGCAGTATTCGGTGCAGTGGCCAATGCGATCTAT
This sequence comes from Arthrobacter sp. K4-10C, assembly GCF_059090085.1. Taxonomy (NCBI): domain Bacteria; kingdom Bacillati; phylum Actinomycetota; class Actinomycetes; order Micrococcales; family Micrococcaceae; genus Arthrobacter; species Arthrobacter sp. K4-10C. The sequence continues at coordinate 18,570 of NZ_JBNHFI010000008.1, forward strand.
GCCGGCACGCCCGGCGGGGAGGGTAACGGCCAAACGGTGGTGGCCGCGTCCGGAGCCGTTTTCCTGGCCGCCCTGGTGGCAGGCCTGCTCACCGTGGCGGCGGTGCTGGCCATGCCTGCCGTCCGGGCCAACACCCCCGGCGCCAACGCGCCCGGCCCTGCCCGGGATGCCGACGGCGAGGCAAACGGAGAGCCTGTCCTCACCGACGCCGAGGCCAACCCCCGCCAGCCGTGACCGTTACCGCGAAGCGCGGAAAATCTCCGGCGCGGGGCGCGTTCCGGTCGCAAGGTCCGCGAGGATCCGGCCAATCACGGGCGTGAACTTGAAGCCGTGCCCGGAGAAGCCGGCGCCGATGACCACCGGCCCGATCCTGTCCAGGACGAAGTCCTCGTCAGGGGTAGTGGTGTAGGTGCAGCTGACGGCCTCGAAGGAGTCGGCGTCCACCCCCGGCAGCCACGTCCGGGCGTAGTCCTGCAGGGCAGCGAGCTGCACGGGCTCGGGCTGGAAGGTCCGGCGGTCCGGGTCCACCACCGGCCCAACGCCGTGCCAGCCGGCCTTAACCCCTTCGCCGGGCGTCAGCATCCCGTACACGGGCGAGTACCAGCCCTGATAGTCCGTTCCGGTGCCGGGATAATGGTTGAAGCCGGGCCACACCGCGCCTTCGTCCGCAATCCGGAAGTGCAGCGGCTGCTCCTGCGTGACGGTGAGCTGCGGGATCCGCAACCTGTCGGCCGCGCCCAGCAGCTTCTGCGTCCAGCCGCCCGCCGTCACCACTGCCTGGGCCGCGGTGACCGTCTCGGTACCGGAAGCTGACTTGAGGACCAGCCGGACGCCGTCGTCCTCCACGTGGAAGCCCACCACCTTGGTGTGGTGCCGGATGTCGGCGCCCCGGGCAATGGCCAGCCGCTGGAGGGCGGGAAGCGCGGCCTCCGGGTTGAGCTGGCCGCCGTCGGGCATGTGCAGGACCTGCTGGTCGAAGCGGATGCCGCGCCACCGCTCCGCCGCTTCCTCCGGATGGACGAACCCGGCGCGGATGCCGGCCTGCGTGAGGGCGGCGGCGATTTCGGGAAGCATGGGCTCGGGGCCGTGGGTGACGATTCCGGTGCGGTCCAGGAGCTTTTCGCCGCTCTCCTGCTCCAGCTCGTCCCAGAGGGCAAGCCCTTCGGCCACCATGGCTACGTACTCCGGCCGGTGGTAGCCGGGGTTGAGGTTGCGGGTGCTGCCGTGCGACGCCCCGATCCGGTGCGCGGGCCCGAACTGCTCCACCAGAGTCACCTGCCGGCCGCGGCGCGACAACGCCCACGCGGCGGCCGAACCCATGGCTCCGCCGCCGATCACCACGGTGTCAAGGATGGTTCCCATCAGTACTCCACCTTCATTGTGCGTTCCGATCCGGTCTGGCCCGGCGTCCTTACGTGAGCAGCAGCGCGACGCCGATCATCGCAGGCACAGCCACCACGGTGGTGACCAGCACGGTGTCCTTGGCTACGGTAAGCCCGGTCTTATATCGGCTGGCAGCTACGAAGACGTTCTGGGCGGTGGGCAGCGCGGACGTGACGACGACGGCGAAAAGTGCGTGCCCGTCCATGCCCAGGGCGAAGCGGGCAAAGATGTATGCCAGCGCGGGCTGGACGCCCAGTTTGAAGCCGCTGGCCAGCAGCGTGTCCACCCGGCGTGCGGTCGAGGCCTGCAGCGGCCGGGTGCCGTTGAGGCTCATTCCGAACGCGATCAGCATCGCCGGGATGGCGGCCCCGCCGATCAGGTGGATGGGCTCCATGACCAGTTCCGGAACCTTGAACCCTGTACCGGCCACCACCAGGCCCAGCGCTGAGCCCACGATCATGGGGTTCCGCAGGATCATGAACACAAAGCTCAAGGGCGTGGTGCGGTGCGAACTGGTGCTCGAATCCAGGATCATCAGGAACAGCGGCGTGAAGAAGGCGAGTTGGAAAATCAGCAGCGGGGCCACGTAGCTCGCGTCACCCAGGACGTACACGGCGATGGGGATGCCGAGGTTCGCCGAGTTGGCCAGTGACGCCGCCATGGAGGACATCAGGGATTCGGGCAGCGGCCGTTTGAGCCAGAACTTGGCGATGGTGAAGAAGAGCGCGGCGGTGGTGATTGCCGCCACGGCCGTGACCAGCAGGGGTGCGGCGAACACTTCCTGCAGGCGGGCCTTGCTGAGTGTTTCGAACAGCAGCGCGGGGCTTGCCACGAAGAACGTGAGGGAGCTGAGGACCGGCCTGGCGTTTTCCCCCAGCACCTTCTGCCGGCCCACGAACCAGCCCACCAGGATGATGCACCACACCACAAAGAAGCCCGCCAGCACTCCTAGCAATGAGTAACCTGCAGGGTGCAGCGGGGCAGTGAACCGGAGACCACGCCCCGGTTAGAGTTCGGCGTTGTTCAGTGCGAAGGGCGGGCGCAGGAGGCCGGGCGTGATGCCCTCTGCGGGATCGTTGCCCAGCTGGACCACCTTGTTGTTTTCGTCCACGTGGACCACCTTGGGCTCGTACGCCTTCGCCTCTTCGGTGGTCATCTGCGCGTAGGTAATGAGGATGACAAGGTCATTTTCGTGCATGAGGTGCGCAGCAGCACCGTTGATGCCGATGACGCCCGAGCCGCGCTCGCCGGCGATGGTGTAGGTCTCCAGGCGTGCGCCATTGGTGATGTCCACAATCGAGACAAGCTCGCCGGGCAGGATGTCCGCAGCCTCCAGCAGGTCCAGGTCAACGGTGACCGAACCCACGTAGTGCAGGTCCGCGTGCGTGACGGTGGCCCGGTGGATTTTGGACTTGAACATTGTTCGATTCATAACTGCACCAGTCTAGCGCCGGGCGCCTGCGTGCGCAGTGACGTAGGGAACAGGCATGCAGTGGCCGTCCCGGCGCAGTGATGCGGGTAGTCGCGGCGCGCGGAGGAGCGCAGTCCCCGCGCCCGGAAGGTAAGCGTACGACGGCGGCTGGTCACCCGCCGTCGTCCCCTGCGATGGCGGCCGCGGCGGCAGCGAGGGTCTCCCTGGCGGCAAGGATGGCGGGACGTTTTGCACTGGAGCGGCGCACCGAAGTGAAGACTGTGCGGTGTGGTTTGCCCGGCAGTTCCAGCAGTTGGGCAGTGGTGCCCCGGCCCGTCCACACGAGATCCGGCATCAGCGCCACGGCGTTTCCGGACTCGATCAGGCGGATCTGCGCCTGCAGATCGGCGGTTTCAAAGCGGACGTCCGGTTCAAAGCCGGCACTGCGGCAGGCCTGCTCGGCCCAGTGGCGCGACGCGGCACCGCGCGGCTCCATGACCCAGGCGAGTTCCGCGGTGTCCTCGATCCCGCGTATCGCGGGCCCGCCGTCGGACTTCGGTGGAACCGCAAGCCGGATGGCATCCGTGGTCAGTTTGATCCGGTCAAGCTCCGGATAGCGGGGCGCCGCATGGCCCGGATACTGCTCGGCAATGACGAGGTCGAAGTCGCGGGCCCATGTCTCATGGAGCGCCGTTTCCGGTTCACGCTGGATCATCTCGATCCGGACCTCCGGGTAAGCGGCGGACATCCGGGTGAGTGTGTCCGGCATCAGCGCCAGGGCCGCGGACTGGAACACGGCAATCCGAACGGTTCCCGTGACTGTTGTCAGGGATGCTGCCAGGTCTGCCTCGGCCTGCTCCATGGTCTGCAGCAGCTGCGCCGTGTGCGCCACCAGCACCTCCGCCTGCGGCGTCAGCTGCACCCGCCGACCGGTCTTCCGGAGCAGCTCCACGCCCACCTCCTTTTCCAGGAGGGCCAGCTGCTGCGATACCGACGACGGGCTGTACTGGAGCGCGTCAGCCACCTCAGCCAGCGTCCCGCGGATGCTCAATTCCCGGAGCAGCCGGAGCCTGCGGACATCGAGCATAGGAATTCCTTATCGAAACTAACGAATATAGGTTAGAAGTGCTCACTTTATCTAATGCAAGGAGGCTTGCATACTGTTGGGATCGAGTTACCCCCGTCACAGCCATTCTCTGGCGTGCCGCGGCGGGGTCGCACCCCAAGCAGGAGTTCCTGATGAGTACTAGAGATATGAGCCCGTCGATCATGCGGCGCAAGCCCATCGACGACATCGAGGAAGAAAACAAACACAGTGGCCTGTTCAAGTCACTCGGGCTGTGGCAGCTCACCGCCATCGGCGTGGGCGGCATCATCGGCGTCGGCATCTTCTCCCTCGCGGGGCTGGTGGCGGCCGGAAGTGAAGGCACACCCGGAGTAGGGCCCGCGGTGCTGATCTCGTTCCTGGTTGCCGGGCTCGCCTCCGCGGCCGCGGCACTGTCCTATGCAGAGTTCGCGGGAATGATCCCGCGTGCCGGCTCCGCCTACACGTACGGCTACGTGGCGCTGGGCGAAATCGTCGGCTGGTTCATTGGCTGGGACCTGCTGCTGGAGTACATCGCGATCGTTGCCGTGGTGGCCATCGGAATCTCCGGATACTTTGACGCCTTCCTCTCCGGCATCGGCATCCACATGCCCGCCTGGATGACGTCGACGGCGGACGAAGGCAAGGGCGGCATCGTCAACATCCCCGCCATCCTGGTCTGCCTCCTGGTCACCTGGATTCTCTCCCGCGGCACCAAGGCCTTCGGGCGGTTCGAACTGGTGGCCGTGGCCATCAAGGTGGTCCTGATCCTCTTCATCATCGGCCTGGGCGTCTTCTACATCGACACCAACAACTACAACCCGTTCATGCCCAGCGGCTTCGGTCCGGTCCTGGCCGGCGCGGCAACGGTCTTCTTCGCCGTCTTCGGCTATGACGCCATGAGCACTGCCGCCGAGGAGGCCACCGACGGCAAGAAGCACATGCCCAAGGCCATCATCCTGTCCCTCATCATCGCCATGCTGCTCTACGTTGCCGCCACCCTGGTCCTGACGGGCATGCAGAACTACAGGGACATCGACCCCACGGCCGGCTTTGCCTCAGCCTTCACCGGTGTGGGACTGCCCGTCATCGCCACCATCATCTCCGTGTTCGCTGTGCTGTCCATCCTGACCGTGATGCTGACCTTCCTCCTGGGCGTCACCCGCGTGTGGTTCGCCATGAGCCGCGACGGGCTGCTGCCCGGCTGGTTCTCGAAGGTGGACAGCCACGGCACCCCGCAGCGCGTCACGTGGATCGCCGGCATCGCCTCCGCGTTCCTGGCGGGTGTGTTCCCCATCAAGGAAGTGGCAGACCTGACCAACATCGGCATCCTGGCCGCGTTCGTCGTCGTCTGCCTCTCGGTGATTATCTTCCGCTACAAGCGCCCTGACGCGCCGCGCACCTTCCGGCTGCCGCTGATGCCAGTCATTCCCGCGTTCGGTGTCCTGGCATCTGCGTTCCTGATGTTCCAGCTCCACTGGGAAACCTGGCTGCGGTTCGGCGTCTGGCTGGTCATCGGCCTGGCCATCTACTTCTTCTACGGCCGCCGGAACTCGCTGATGAACCCGAACAGCCCGCGGCACGAGGAAATCGTGGAGATGCACCGCCCCATCGGCTGACGCTCTCTCAGCTTTGGCGCGTTTTTCCGCGACGCTCTCTCGCTTTTGGCCCGTTTTCGACGAACCCTCCTGCACATCATGTGCGGGAGGGTTCGTCGTTATGCCGCCAAAGGTGAGAGAGCGTTTGTGGTTTGAGCGCAGGAGGTGAGAGAGGGTTTTGGGGGAGTGCCGGTATGCTTTCGGGATCCTCAGAAACGTTATGTTTTCTAACCTGTATTGCTTAGAAAACATCGCTTTATCTTATGTGAGCGCAGGCTCATACTGGTTGATAAGACCACTCCAGACCCCAGGAAAGAACGAGAAAAGCCATGACTCACGTAGCAATGGAGCCAGCAGTTGCCACCGACGTTGCGCCGAAGACTGTCGACGTCGATGTCCCGCAGGCCAAGGCGCTGGCAAACGATGCAGTTGCCCTGGTCCGCCGCTGGCTGACCGAGGCATCCAAGGTTCCCGTTGACGCTTCCGCCGCGCAGCTGGCCGGTGTCCTGAAGGACCCCAACGGCCTGGACTTCACGGTCGGCTTCGTGGACGGCGTGGTCCGGCCCGAGGACGTGAACGTTGCCGCCCGCAACCTCGCCAGGCTCGCCCCCAAGGTTCCGGCGTTCCTGCCCTGGTACATGCGCAGCGCCGTAGCCCTGGGCGGCACTATGGCCCCGGTCATGCCGCAGGTTGTCATCCCCATCGCGCGCAAGGTCCTCCGCGAAATGGTCGGCCACCTGATCGTGGATGCCACCGACGCCAAGCTCGGCCCGGCAATCGCCAAGATCCGCAAGGACGGCGTCAAGCTCAACGTCAACCTGCTCGGCGAGGCAGTGCTTGGCGAGCACGAGGCGTCCCGCCGGCTCGAAGGCACCCACACGCTGCTGGCCCGCCCCGACGTGGACTACGTTTCCATCAAGGTTTCCTCCACCGTGGCCCCGCACTCCGCCTGGGCCTTCGACGAAGCTGTTGAACATGTCGTCGAGAAGCTCACCCCGCTGTTCCAGCGGGCCAACTCCTTCGCAACCGGCGGCCGGAAAGCCAAGTTCATCAACCTGGACATGGAGGAGTACAAGGACCTGGACATGACCATCGCGGTCTTCACCCGGATCCTGGACAAGCCCGAGTTCAAGAACCTTGAGGCCGGCATCGTGCTCCAGGCCTACCTGCCGGACGCACTCTCCGCGATGATCCGCCTGCAGGACTGGGCAGCCGGGCGCCGCGCCAATGGCGGCGCGGGCATCAAGGTCCGCGTGGTGAAGGGCGCCAACCTGCCCATGGAGCAGGTGGAATCCTCGCTGCACGACTGGCCGCTGGCCACCTGGGGCACCAAGCAGGACTCCGACACCAGCTACAAGAGCGTCATCAACTACTCCCTGCACCCGGAGCGGATCAAGAACGTCCGAATCGGTGTTGCCGGCCACAACCTGTTCGACATCGCCTTCGCCTGGCTCCTTGCCAAGCAGCGCGGCGTGGAATCGGGCATCGAGTTCGAAATGCTCCTGGGCATGGCCCAGGGCCAGGCCGAGGCCGTGAAGAAGGACGTGGGCTCGCTGCTGCTCTACACCCCCGTGGTGCACCCGGCCGAGTTCGACGTCGCCATCGCCTACTTGATCCGCCGCCTCGAAGAGGGCGCCAGCCAGGACAACTTCATGTCCGCCGTCTTCGAACTCAGCGAAAACGAATCATTGTTCGAGCGTGAGAAGCAGCGCTTCCTCTCCTCGCTCGAGGCACTGGACAACAGCGTTCCGTCGGCCAACCGCCAGCAGAACCGCAACCTGCCGCCCGTTCCCATGCCGCACAACGGCTTCGTGAACACCCCGGACACGGACCCGTCCCTGCCCGCGAACCGCGTCTGGGGCCGGGCCATCCTGGACCGCATTCCGTCCTCCTCCCTCGGAAACGCGGCGGTGGCGGCCGCATCGATCAGGGACGAGGCCACCCTGAACATGGTGATTGAAACCGCCGTGGAAAAGGGCAAGGCCTGGGGAGCGATGTCCGGCGACGAGCGCGCCGAGATCCTGCACCGCGCCGGTGATGTCCTGGAGGCCCGCCGCGCGGACCTGCTCGAGGTCATGGCCAGCGAAACCGGGAAGACCATCGACCAGGGCGACCCCGAGGTCAGCGAGGCAGTGGACTTTGCCCACTACTACGCCGAGTCTGCGCGGAAGCTGGACGAGGTCGACGGCGCCACTTTCGTCCCGGCGAAGCTCACCATTGTCACGCCGCCATGGAACTTCCCGGTTGCCATCCCGGCAGGGTCCACCCTGGCGGCACTCGCCGCCGGTTCCGCCGTCGTCATCAAGCCCGCCAAGCAGGCCGCCCGCAGTGGCGCCGTAATGGTGGAAGCCCTCTGGGAGGCCGGCGTGCCGCGCGACGTGCTGACCCTGGTGCAGCTGGGCGAGCGGGAGCTCGGCAAGCAGCTCATCTCCCACCCGGCCGTGGACCGTGTCATCCTCACCGGCGGCTATGAGACCGCCGAACTGTTCCGTTCCTTCCGCAAGGACCTGCCGCTCCTCGCTGAGACCAGCGGCAAGAACGCCATCATCGTCACCCCCAGTGCGGACCTGGACCTGGCAGCCAAGGACGTGGCCTACTCCGCGTTCGGCCACGCCGGCCAGAAGTGCTCCGCAGCCTCGCTGGTGATCCTGGTGGGCTCGGTGGCCAAGTCCAAGCGCTTCCGCAACCAGCTGATTGATGCCGTGACCTCGCTGAAGGTGGGCTACCCGCAGGATCCCACCAGCCAGATGGGCCCGATCATCGAGCCAGCCAACGGCAAGCTCCTCAACGCGCTCACCACCCTCGGCGAAGGTGAAAACTGGGCCGTTGAGCCCAAGAAGCTGGACAACACCGGAAAGCTGTGGAGCCCGGGCGTGCGCTACGGTGTCAAGCGCGGTTCCTACTTCCACCTGACCGAATTCTTCGGCCCGGTCCTGGGAGTGATGACCGCAGACACCCTCGAAGAGGCTATCGCCATCCAGAACCAGATCGAGTACGGCCTGACCGCAGGACTGCACTCCCTCAACTCAGACGAGCTGGGCATCTGGCTGGACTCCATCCAGGCCGGAAACCTCTACGTCAACCGCGGCATCACGGGCGCGATTGTGCAGCGCCAGCCGTTCGGCGGCTGGAAGAAGTCCGCGGTTGGTGCCGGCACCAAGGCCGGCGGGCCCAACTACCTGGCCGGCCTGGGCGGCTGGGCCTCCTCCCGCAGCATGGCCACGGCGTCTGTCTCCCACCCGGGTGTCCGCCGCATCATCAACGCCGCCGGGGCACTCCTGGAGCCGGCCGGGCTTGAGTCCGTCCAGCGCGCCCTCGCGTCCGACGCCGAAGCCTGGGCCGAAGAGTTCGGCAACGCCAAGGACGTGTCCGGACTGAGCGCGGAACGGAACATCTTCCGCTACCGCAGCCTTCCGGTCACTATCCGCCTGTCCGAGGGTGCGCCGCTCGCGCACCTCATCCGGACCGTGGCAGCGGGCGTCCTGGTTGGTTCGGAGCTCACGGTGTCCACCGCCGTCGAGCTTCCCACCCAGTTGCGCCCGGTGCTGACGGCGCTGGACATCGACGTGACGGTGGAGTCCGACGCCGGCTGGCTGGCTTCCGCCGGACGCCTCGCCTCCGCGGGCAAGCTGTCCGGTGCTCGCATCCGCCTGATCGGCGGGGATGCCTCCGCGCTCGCCGAAGCTACCGGCGGCCGGCCGGACCTGGCCGTGTACGCCCACCCGGTCACCGAGGCAGGCCGCGTGGAACTGCTGCCGTTCCTGCACGAGCAGGCCGTGAGCATCACCGCGCACCGCTTCGGCACTCCGAACCACCTCTCGGATGCATTGATCTGACCCGCCGGGTCCCTGCTGCAGGCAAGGGGGTTGGCAAACGCAAGGCCGGGCGGCCACCTTTCCGGTGGCCGCCCGGCCTTGTTTGCTGTCTGGTGTCCGCGCTGGCTCCGCGGCTTGAGACCGGCAGGTGTCAGCCCAGGTACCACCCGGGCGGCGTCCACGTCACAGGAACGCTGTGTGCAGAGAAGTCCTCGCAGCGGGTGCAGGTATAGGCCACTTCCCCAAGGGTGGCTACTGCACCGTCGCGCCGGTACGTCGGTGGAATGTAGGACTCGAGGTAGATGAATTCGTCCGTGCGGCACTTGTCGCATGTTGGCTTGCCCACGTAGCCGGAATCCGTGGTTGCAACGCCGGCGCCGAGGATGGATTGGCGCGTTGAGGGACGCGCGGGAGTGTGCGGGTGTACATGGGCCGCACTGAAATGGGTGTTCTTGGCTGTCTTCATTGGCTGCCTGTCCCGGACGCAGAAACCTGTTTGTGGAGGGCGCGCCCGAATTGCTGAACCGGCCGGCTGCTTGACCATGGGAGACCAGCATAGATTAGGTAACGTTCTGACATCAATGGATAGCAGCTCCCGCGCGTCACTTTGCTCCCAGCGGACACACTGCTCCCGGGCGGATCCTAGCCCTGCCGGTTGATGGTCCGGCCCACAATCGACTGCGTGAGGGCATCAATGACCTCGGAATTGGCCAGCGGATTGCGGATCAGGGTGAAGTCCACGTCCCCCACGGCTGGTAAGTCGAAGCGCCGTGTGATGATCTTGAGGTCCTCGGGAACCAGGGACGTCGGCATCACGGCCACCCCGATTCCGGCCCGCACGGCGGCGAGTACTCCGCTGATCTGGCGCGTGGTGCAGGTGATGCGCCATGTCCTGCCGTGGGCTTCGAGCGCGTCGATGGCCAGTTTCCTGCTCAGGCTCGGCGATGGGTAGGCGATCAGCGGGACCGGAGTGCCGGGTTCCAGGGCGGTCTGCTCAAGCCCCACCCAGGAAAACGAGTCGTGCTGCACTACGGTGCCATCCTTGGCGCCCGCAACCCACTTCACGAACACCAGGTCCAGCTGGCCGGCGTTGAGTTTGCGGTACAGCTGGTCGCTTTGACCTACGGTGAGTTCGAGGTTGATCTGCGGATAGATCTGCCTGAACTCACGGAGGATCCGGGGCAGGCCGGTGATGGCAAGATCGTCTGCGGTGCCGAACCGGAGGCGGCCGCGCATCGCTGAGCCGGAAAAGTAGCGTGCCGCGGCGTCATGTGCCGAGAGGATGTTCCGGGCGAATCCTGCCATGGCATCACCATTGTCCGTGAGGCGGACGTCCCGGGTGTCCCTGGTGATCAGCACCCGCTTCGCCGCCGTCTCCAGCTTCCGGATGTGCTGGCTGATGGTGGGCTGGGCCAGTCCCAGACGCTCGGCGGCCTTGGTGAAGCTGAGCGTTTCAGCCACGGCCAGGAAGGAGCGCAACTGGGCTGGTTCAAACATCATGGACTCCTGAGGCTCTCAGCACGGGGATGGCATTACGGACTGCAATACGAGTTATAGGGACAATACGCCCCCATAATCGGCTGGCCCCAGCCTAGCGTTAAGGGCATCCCACGCCGCCAGCTACATTGAGGACACCACTGTGGCACCCCCACCGCCGTCATCGGCAACCGTAACCCAGCCCGTCATCGACTCCACACAATCGGCCCCTCCGGACTCTCCGGTGCCCGGAACCCAGACCCAGCCGGTGCCCGTCGTCCCGGAACACCTGCCCTGGCGGCACACCTTCATCTCCCTGAAAGTGCCCAACTTCCGCATCTTCGCGATCGGGCACTTCATCGCCGTCATCGCACTCTGGATGCAGCGGATCGCCCAGGACTGGCTGGTGCTGCAGCTTTCGGGCTCGGTCACAGCGGTGGGAATCACCGTGGCGCTGCAGTTCCTGCCCTCCCTCCTCCTGGGGCCGTGGGGCGGAATGGTGGCCGACCGGTTCGCAAAGCGCAGGATCCTCATCCTGAGCCAAAGCCTGGCCGCAATCCTGGCCGCAGTGCTCGCGGTGCTCGCCCTTACCGGAACCATCGAGGTGTGGCTTGTCTACGTGATCGCCCTGATGCTGGGACTGGTCACTGTCCTTGACCAGCCTGCGCGCCAGGTTTTCGTCAACGAACTGGTGGGCCCGAAGTACCTGCGGAACGCCATCAGCGTGAACTCCACGACGTTCCAGCTGGGCGGCCTGATTGGCCCGGCACTTGCGGGGCTGCTCCTGACCGCGGTGGGTGCCGGCTGGGCGTTCGCCGCCAATGCCGTTGCTTGCTGCTCCACGGTGGCCATGCTGCTGATCCTCCGCAAGGACCAGTTGCACGTCAGCGCACCCACGCCCAAGAGCAAGGGGATGTTGCGCGAAGGCCTTCGCTACGCGCTGGGCAAGCCCACCATCTACTGGCCGTGGCTGATGGCAGGCTTCATTGCAGTGTTCGCCATGAGCCTGCCCGTGGTGCTCGCAGCCTTCGCCGATCAGGTGTTCGACGTGGGGGCCGGCGGCTACGGACTGCTCAACGCCCTGGTGGCGCTCGGCGCACTGGCGGGGGCAGTGGCTTCCACCCGGCGCCGACAGCTCCGGCTGCGGTCGGTGGTGTCCTGCGCAGGCATGTACGGCGCCACACTGTGCCTCGCTGCGCTGGCGCCCTCCATGGCCTGGTTCGGGGCTGTGATGGTCCTGTCCGGATTCTGGTGCCTGATGTTCCTCACCGGCTCCAACCAGCTGGTCCAGGTCAGTTCCAACATGGGTATCCGGGGACGGGTGGTGAGCCTCTACATCATGGTGCTGATCGGCGGCCAGGCCCTGGGCGGACCCATGCTGGGCTGGATCGCCGAACACGCCGACCCGCACGTCGCACTCCTGGTCTCAGGCGGGGTTCCGGCGCTCGCGGCATTGACCGTCGCCGTCCTGCTGGCCCGGAAGGGTGCGCTTACGCTGCGGGTGGACCTGAAGGACCGCCGACATCCGGTACGGATAGAGAGCCGCCATCCGGCACGGATAGAGAACAGGGCAGCGGCAACTTAGGCCGCGCAACAAACGTTCTGCGGGGACATGGAGCGGCTGACGGGAATCGAACCCGCGTATCAAGCTTGGGAAGCTAGCGCTCTACCATTGAGCTACAGCCGCGCTGCCGCCGCTCGCGCGGGGCAGAACTTAGCTTAGCGCAGTTGGAGGCGCAAGCCGCCCAACCAGGGGTGCAGGCGGTCGTGTCCTGATTCCGGCGGCGTCATCCAGTAACTCTTCAATAACGTCCCCGCCCTCGGCTAGGTGCGGGTCAGGAGCGCTGGTTAACCTGAACCGGAAGCTGCGGCGTCAGGGGGAGGCGGCTACTGCGGCAGGCCGACGTCAACCACGGAAAGATTTACATGGCATTCGCAGAACACGAGGTCCTCATCCGGCGTGACGCCATGGCTGTGTACCTGTACCTGCTCGACGCCACCAACCTTCCGTTCTGGCGCGACGGTGTCCGCAGCGTCAAGCTGCTTCAGGGTCCTGCCGAGGCCAAGGGGGCGGTATACCGGCAGATGGTGGCGGGCCGGTCCGGACTGAGCATCCCGGCTGACCTTGAGATCACCCAGGCCAGGCCCGGTGCCGAAATAGAGTTCCGTGTCCTTTCGGGTCCCGCAAACCGTAGCGGCGGCTACTACCTCAGCACGGAAAGTTCGGGAACCAGGGTCCGGTTTGCGGTTGAAGCCCAGGCCGAGGGGCGCTTTGCCTTCTTTGACCGGCTGGGCCTGCTCAACAAGATGGTCCAGCGAAGCGTCCGCGCAGAGGTAGCCCAGCTGGAACGGCTCAAGGACGTCCTGGAGCTCCAGCCGGCCATCTAGGTTGTTGCTGCGCTGTTCCTACTGCACCGTTCCTGCTGTGCCCTTCCTTACTGGGCCAGCCGTTGGCCGGCCCAGGGCCCGGCGATGTTCGACACCGACGCCAGGCTTCCGGCCGTCAGGTCCCAGTACTGCACAACGTCCGAGGCGCGGCGGAGCGCCAGGCCCGTGGAGTTCAGTCCGGTCACATCCCGCAGTGCCTTCAAGCCCGTGACATCCTGCCAGCCCGTGGCGACTGTTGGCCTCGCTTCGGCCCGCAGCGTGGTGGTTCCCCAGCCGCGGTACAGCAACACCGCACCGTCGGTCCGGAGCGCCAGGAGGTCTTGGAAACCATCCGCGTCGTAATCGACCATGGTCAGGCGGCCGGCCGGCATCCCGCTTGCCACTAGGGTCCGCGCGGAGAGGTCGCCCGTCCCCTTGTTGGGGTAAAGGTAGAGGTTTCCGGCGGCGTCCCGGGCCAGGATTTGGGGCATCCGGTTATTCGCGCACCAGCCGCCCACTGCGAGTGTCAGCGTGTCCCATCCGCCTGAGCCGAGGGTGACCGGCGCCTGGAATCCGCCGGAGGTAATGCCGCGGTGAAAAGTCAGGTTCCCGTTGGTCCACTGGGTGAGCAGGTCATAGGCGCCGTCGCGGTCCCAGTCGGTGATGAAGACTTCCTTGGTGCCCGCGAAACCGGAGCCGACCACCTTTGCCGGGGCGTACGTCCGCGCGCCGGTGGAAGCACGGTTGAGGAGTTGCCCGGCGGCGTCTACGGCCACCAGGTCGGCGGGGCCCTTGATGGCAGCGGCGGACAGGTCAAGCGTGGGCGGCATGTGCCGCACCGGGGCATCGCACATGCTGGGGGCGGGAGGGGGCAGGGCGGCGCCACCACCTCCGCCGGATGCACCACCGGGCGAATTTACGGTTCCGGCGGGAAGCGTGGTGTAGCCGAAGAAGTTCACCACGCCCCAGATGGTGTAAGTGCTGTTGGTGTAGGAAATTCCGGCGCCCATGACATTAAAGCGCGGATCGAGGAGCGTCGCGTTGTGGCCGGGAGAACCCTTCCACCATTCCACCAGTTGTGCGGCATCGCGGTCTGTGCGGATGGCGATGACCTCGCCGGCGCCGTTGTTCGGATTCATGGCGCGGGGATCAGTCCAGAAGCTGGCACGGTGTTCAATAACTTCGCGTGAGGCAATGCTGTCCGACCATTCCTGCGCCAGTCCGGCCACCGTGGGGTGGTACTTCACAGGAGTCAGGCCCTTGGAAACGCGGTATTCGTTGATCCTGTTGAATACCGTGAGGATCGCGGCGGTGTTGTCATCCCTGACGAGGGCTTCGGGGCCCGGCGCCGCGAAGGCGGATTCGGGAGCCGGCCGGGCCGGCGCGGACTGCCCAAGTTCTTCGTCCGGGGCCCACAGCGGCGGAATCCAGGGGACTTCCGGCGCTGTGGCGGCTCCGCTTGAGGTACCCGCTTCGGTCGCCGGCGGGACGCTGACGGCGACGGACCCGGTGTTTGTGGTGGCGGCGGCAGCCGTGGCCGCGCCGCCGTCAGGAGCGGGTGAGGCGGTGGGCGGGGACGCCGGACGGATGTCCGGTTCCACGGCTGGGGAGAGCCCGGACCCGCCGGAGGAATTCCCGGCAGTGCTCGCGCCGCCGTCGTGGAGTGCAGCCTCCAGCGAGATGCTCTGTGCACCGGCCACCCCGGGTTCGGTGCCGGGCAGGGGGGCGGACAGTGTGCCCGCCGACGAAGAAGCCAGCACCAGGGCGCAGAGCGCACCAATAAAAGAGGGCGCGACCAATTTATTCACAACATCCCCAGCTCTGTTGGGCCATCCGGGAGACCATCCGGCGCCTGAGTATCTGAAGCAACACTAGCCCCATGAGGTCACAGCAACAACGGGAAAATATTGGTGTGGATAAGCCATACGGTAATTTGGGACGGTGCTCATCTCTGACCGCGATATTCGTGCCGAAATAGACTCCCAGCGGATCGTCCTGGAACCCTACGATCCCGCGATGGTGCAGCCCTCCTCCGTGGATGTCCGGATCGACAAGTTTTTCCGGCTGTTCGATAACCACAAGTACGCCCACATTGACCCCGCGCAGGAGCAGCCGGAGCTGACGCGGCTGGTGGAAGTGGAAGAGGACGAAGCCTTCATCCTGCACCCGGGCGAGTTCGTCCTTGGCTCAACCTACGAAACGGTCACGCTTCCGGACGATATTGCCGCGCGGCTGGAGGGCAAGTCCTCGCTGGGCCGGCTGGGCCTCCTGACGCACTCCACAGCCGGATTCATCGACCCCGGATTCTCAGGGCACGTCACCTTGGAGTTGTCCAACATGGCCACGCTGCCCATCAAGCTCTGGCCGGGCATGAAGATCGGGCAGCTGTGTTTCTTCCGGCTGACATCCTCCGCAGAGTACCCCTACGGCCAGGGCGGGTACGGCAACCGCTACCAGGGCCAGCGCGGCCCCACCGCCAGCCGGAGCCACCTGAACTTCCACCGCACCAGCATCTAGCCGGCGCGACGGCTGGATGTCACGTTGTCCAGGTGTACCGGGTCCTAGGCCTTTGCAGGGATTCCGGCGGTTCCCGCAGACCTCGTGACCAGCGGCTCCACGTAGCGGGCAGCCAGCGGTCCCACGACGGCCATGATGAGCACGTATGCGGTGGCGAGGGCCGCCAGCTCGTCGGGTACCGCTCCCGAGGTTACGGCCAGTCCGGCGATCACGATCGAGAATTCGCCGCGCGCGATGAGCGTTGCTCCTGCGCGGAAGCGGCCGCGCCGGGCGATGCCGGCGCTCCTTGCGGCCCAGATGCCCGTGACCATCTTGGTGGCGGCCGTGAGGATCGCCAGCACCAGGGCCCACCCGAGTACAGGCGGGATCGATGACGGGTCCGTGTTGAGCCCGAAAGCCACAAAGAAAATCGCGGCAAACAGGTCGCGCAGCGGCTCAAGGATCCGGGTCGCGTTATGGGCGGTTGCGCCGGAGATGGCGATGCCGAGCATGAAGGCCCCCACCGCAGCCGAAACCTGCATGGCGGACGCCACTCCGGCCACCAACAGGGCGGCGCCCAGGACGTTAAGCAGGAACACCTCGGAATTCTCGCTGTGGACGGCCTTGGAGACCCGGTGCCCGTGCCGCAGGGCAACCATCAGGACCAGGCTGACCACCGCCAGTGCGATCCCCACCGTGGTGAGGCCGCCCAGGAAACTGACGCCAGCCAGGGTGGCCGTGAGGATGGGGAGGTAGACCGCCATGGCCAGGTCTTCGAACACCAGGATGGACAGCACTACGGGCGTTTCACGGTTGCCCAGGCGGCCCAGGTCCGTGATGACTTTCGCTGCGATCCCTGAGGAAGATATGTAGGTGACGCCGCCCATCACCATTGCCCCCACCGTGCCCCAGCCGAGGAGCAGGGCCAGCAGCGCCCCCGGCAGGAAGTTCAGGACCAGGTCAAGCACGCCCGCCTGCCACGAGCGGCGCAGCCCGGTGAACAGCTCCGCCGCCGTATATTCCAATCCGAGCATAAGCAGCAGCAGGATTACACCGATCTCCCCGGAAAGGTGCGCAAACTCGTGCATGCCCTCGAGCTTGATGATGCCGCCGGCACCGAAGGCGAGTCCGCCCAGGAGGTACAGCGGGATGGGTGACATTCCGATCCGTCCGGCCAGCCTGGCCAAAAGGCCAAGGCAGAACACAACGGCCCCCAGTTCAATGAGGGTCAGGGCCAGCGGGTCCATAGGGCTCAGCCGTGGCGCAGGATATCGGCCGCCGTATCGAGGCCTTCCTGGGTTCCTACTGCGATCAGCAGGTCACCGGTGTGGAGGACGACGTCGGGTCCCGGCGACGGGAGCACCTCACCTTCACGCATGATGGCAACGATGGAGACGCCGCAGCGGGTGCGGATGCATGCCTTGCCCATGGGCTGGTTATGGAACGGGGAGTCCGGAGCGATCGAGAACTGCCTGGTCACGATGCCCGGGACGTCCTTGTGCTCTTCCGTCAGCTTCATGGCCAGGTGCTGCCCGCCAAGGAGGTTGCCCAGGGTGGCGGCTTCATCGCTGGTCAGCGGAATGGAAGCCTGGCAGGTATCGGGATCGTCCCAGGTGGAAACGATGAGTTCCGTCTGGCCCTCCCGCAGCTCCACCACGCCGATCCGGCGGCCGGATGCTGTCATGAAATCCTTACGCCGGCCCAGTCCCGGGAGGTCGGTCTCATCCACGTTCATGATCCAAGCCTAGTCTTCCATGGAGGTATGTGGGGCGGGTCAGACCACCTGCTCAGTCCGCCGGAACAACCGCGATGGAGGCCCTGTCCGGAGACTTGACCGGCAGCAGGACCAGGAGGCCCGCCAGGAGGACCACCATGATGCCTAGGATTCCCCAGCGCTGCGCTTCGCCGGCGGGCACCAGCGGCGTGGCCACGGCTATGCAGAGCGTGAACAGGGCCGGAGCCAGGAAGCTGACCGCCCGCCCCGTGGTGGCGTACAGGCCAAAGAGCTCACCCGATTCGCCGTGCGGCGCCAGCCGGGCCAGGTATGCCCGCGAGGAGGATTGGGCCGGGCCGACGAAAAGGCAGAGGAAGAGGCCGAACACCCAGAACGTGGTGCTGCCGGCCCACGCCACGCCAAAAAAGGCGTAGTCCCCGTTGCCGAGGGCAAGGATGGCGGTGCCCGCGGCCAGGAGGCCCATCAGGGAACCGATGATGACCGCTTTTGGCCCCACCCGGTCGTCCAGGAACCCGCCGATCACGGCCCCCACCGCCGCCACGACGTTGCCGAAGATGGCGAAGAAGATGACCTGGGACAGTTCGAAGCCAAAGGTCCCCGCTGCGATGATCCCGCCGAAGGTGAAGACGGCGGCGAGCCCGTCGCGGAACACCGCGCTGGCGAGCAGGAAGTAGATGGTGTGGGGGCTGGTGGCATAGATCGCCTTGATGCGCCGGACCAGCAGTCCGTAGCTGGCGATGACCCCCAACTTCCCGGCCTGGTCCGTTCGCGGCAGTTCGGGGACGGCGAACAGCACCGGCAGGGCGAAGGTGAAGAACCAGAGGGCCGAGAAGACGGCCACCAGCCGGATGTTCAGGCTCTCCTCGGTTGAGGCGCCGAACCACTCGAAGCTGGGCTGGACGAACAGCTGCAGCACGATCAGCAGCGCCACGATGCCGCCAAGGTAGCCCGCGCCCCAGCCAAAGCCGCTGACCTTGCCGATGTTCCGCGGCGTGGAGATCTGGGCGAGCATGGCGTTGTAGTTGACGCCGGCGAATTCGAAGAAGACATTGCCCAGGGCGATCAGCGACACTCCCAGGAGCAGGAATTCGGGCCGCGGAAATACGAAGAAACACAGGGCGGTCAGGATGGCGACCGCGGCCGTGTTGACTCCCAGCCACAGCTTGCGCCGGCCGCCGGCATCCGAACGCTGCCCGGTGACCGGGGCAAGCAGGGCAATGGCGAGGCCCGCCACCGTGAGTGCGCCGCCCAGCACTGCGGACGCCTGGTCCTCCCCGCCGAAGGAGCTGGACGTCAGATAGACGGTGAAGACAAAAGTGGTCATCACGGCGTTGAAGGCGGCGGAACCCCAGTCCCAGGAGGCCCAGGCCAGGATCCTGCCCTTGCTTGACGCGTGCGTGCCGGATTCAAGGTCGGAAACCGGCTGCATGGCTCCGGGAGCGCTGGCGCTGTTCATACGATGCATCGTATCCGCCGATGGCGAACAGGAACGGGAACCCTGCCCCGGAACGCCGCGGGAGGGCGGCGGCCATGCTACCTGACGCGGTGCGTCGGGCAAAAGAGGCTTGATAAACTGTCCACTCCCGAAACTTACTTATTTGCCGCCGGCCATAACTTTGACAATCGAATTCCTGACGTTGCGGAGAAACCAGTGATTACAGTCCTTGCCGTGCACTTTTCGGTGGCTGTCCTGGCGCCGCTCCTCTTCAGGGCCTGGGGCCGCAACGCGTTCTACGCACTCTCTGTTGTTCCTGCCGGATCCTTCGTGTGGCTTCTCTTCCAGCACGCCCCCGTTTACTCGGCACCGGGGGCTGTAGCAGAGGTTTTTCCGTGGATCCCCGGCCTGCACCTCGAGTTCGCGTTCCGGATGGATGCCCTGGCCTGGGTGATGTCACTGCTGGTGCTCGGCGTAGGATCCCTGGTTCTGCTCTACTGCGGCCGGTACTTCAAACGGAAGGACCAGGACCTCGGGGCGTTCGGGGCCCAGCTCCTGGCCTTCGCAGGCGCCATGTTCGGCCTGGTGGTCGCCGACGACCTCCTGCTGTTGTTCATCTTTTGGGAACTGACCACCATCCTGTCCTACCTCCTGATCGGGTTCGCCCGGACCAGGCTGGCGGCACGCCGGTCCGCCCTGCAGGCGCTGATGGTCACCACGGCAGGGGGCCTGGCGATGCTCGTGGGCCTGATCATGCTGGGGCACGCCGCGGGTACCTACCGCATCTCAGCAATCCTTGACCAGGCTACCGCGCTGGTGGGCGGAGCATCCGGCGCCATGGTGAGCACCGCCGTCGTGCTCATCCTGGTGGGTGCCATCACCAAATCGGCGCTGGTCCCGTTCCACTTCTGGCTTCCCGGCGCCATGGCGGCGCCCACGCCCGTCAGCGCCTACCTGCATGCGGCAGCCATGGTCAAGGCGGGCATCTACCTTGTGGCCAGGCTCGCCCCGGGCTTCTCCGACACCGCGTACTGGCAGCCCGTGGTGCTCGGCCTGGGCCTGGCCACCATGCTGGTGGGCGGCTACCGCGCCCTCCGGCAGACGGACATCAAGCTCATCCTCGCCTACGGAACCGTCAGCCAGCTGGGCTTCCTCACCATGGTGGTGGGGCTGGGCACCCCTGAGGCGGCCCTGGCCGGAGTGGCGATGCTGCTGGCCCACGGCCTGTTCAAAGCCACCCTGTTCCTGGTGGTGGGCATCATCGACCACCAGTCCGGCACGCGCGACGTGCGGAAGCTGTCCGGTGTCTTCCGCTCGTCCCGGGCCCTGGGCATCGTGGCGGGCATCGGCGCGGCCTCGATGGCCGGCGTTCCGCTGCTGGCCGGATTCGTTGCCAAGGAGTCCGTGTTGGAAGCCTTCGTGCACCGCGCCGCAAACCCTGCCGCCGGACAGTGGGGAACGGTGGTCCTGGCCGGAATCGTTGTGGGGTCCATCCTCACGTTCGCCTACAGTGCGCGGTTCATGTGGGGAGCGTTCGCCACCAAGCCCGGTGTGGAGCGCACCCAGTTCAAAGCAGTCAGGCCGTCGTTCCTCGCCGCCCCGGCCTTCCTCAGCCTCCTCACCATCGTGTACGGGCTGTGGCCCGTCCCGGTGGATGCATGGGCCCAGCCCTACGCGGCACTGTTCGCTTCCACCGCGCCCGACGCCGGCACCCCGGCTGAGCAGGCAGGCCACCTGGCGCTGTGGCATGGTTTCACCCCGGCCCTGGGTTTGACCGCCCTCACCTTCGCCCTGGGCCTGGCCATGTACCTGGGCCGCAACGCCGTCTCGCGGCTGCAGTCCCTCGTGCCCGACTGGGTGGACGCGGACCGCGCCTACCAGCTGACCATCGGCGCGCTCGACGACGTGGCCGTATGGGTGACCGGCCGCACACAGCGCGGCTCCCTGTACTACTACCTTGCCGTCATCCTCAGCGTGGCGTTCGTGCTTCCCCTGACCGCAATCCTGATGGCCGGCAAGCCACTTCCGGAAAACCTGTACCTCGTGGATCCGGGCTCGCCACTCCAGCTCGTGGTGGGGGCGGGCATCGTGATCGGTGCCCTGGCCGCGGTCAAGGCGAACAAGCGCTTCCTGGCCGTGCTGATGGTCTCCGTCACCGGCTACGGAATCGCACTGATGTTCGCCCTGCAGGGCGCTCCGGACCTGGCCCTCACCCAGATGCTGGTTGAAACGATCATCCTGGTGGCATTCGTGCTCGCCATGCGCAGCCTGCCACCCGAACTCCGCGACCGCACCGGCGGAAAATACCGGGTGGTGCGGGTCCTGATCGGGTTGGGATTCGGCGTCACCATGGTGTTCGCCGCTATCTTCGCCATGGGAGCCCGCATCGCAACCCCCGTCTCGCTGCAGTTCCCGCAGCTGGCCTATGAGGGCGGAGGAGGACTGAACATCGTCAACGTGACGCTCGTGGACATCCGGGCGTGGGACACCTTCGGGGAGATCACCGTGCTGGCGCTGGCCGCCACCGGTGTGGCAAGCCTGATCTTCGTCCGCGGGCGGGGCGACCGCATCCTGGCATCCGCCTCCGTGGCCGAGGGCTCGGTAGGGCGCCACCACGGCATCGACCCCGGCTCCCGGGACGGCGCCGCGCTGGCCATCAGCCGCAAGTTCGCTTCCGCCACCCGCGACGCCTGGCTGGTAGCCGGGCGGACCCTGGCGCCGGAGCGCCGGTCCATCATCTTCGAAGTGGTCACCCGCCTGGTCTTCCACTCCCTCGTGATCTTCTCCCTGTACCTGCTGCTGGCCGGCCATAACCTTCCGGGCGGGGGATTCGCCGGCGGCCTAACGGCCGGACTGGCACTGACCATCCGCTACCTGGCAGGCGGCCGGTTCGAACTGCGGGAGGCAACCCCCGTGAGCGCCGGTGCCCTGCTGGGCATCGGACTGGCGGTTGCTGCGGCCTCGGGCGCGGTGCCGCTGCTGCTGGGCGGCCAGGTCTTCCAGACGGCCATCATCCAGTTCTGGCTGCCGGTGTTCGGCGACATCAAGTTCGTCACCTCCACCATTTTCGATATCGGCGTCTACATCGTCGTGGTGGGGCTGGTGCTTGACGTGCTGCGCAGCCTCGGCGCCGAAATCGACGAACACTTCGAGGAACGGGCGGCCGCCCCCGCCGAGGATGAGGAACCGGACGGCATCCCCGCAGAAACCACCGTGAAGGGCAAAGCATGAGCGTCAACCTGGCCCTGCTGATTGTCATGGGTGCCCTGTACGCCTGCGGAATCTACCTCATCCTGGAACGCAGCCTCACGCGCGTGTTGCTGGGGCTGATGCTCCTGGCCAACGCCACCAACCTGCTGCTCCTCGCCACCGGCGGCTACGCCGGCCTGGCGCCGCTGTACTCCAGGGACATCGCGGCCGAAGACTACAACGACCCCCTGCCGCAGGCGCTGATCCTGACCTCGATCGTCATCTCCTTTGCGGTCACGGCCTTTATGCTCGGCATCATCTACCGCACCTGGGTACTGGCCCGCCGCGACGAGATCCAGGATGACGTGGAAGACCTCCGCGTCGCCGAAACCCCCAGCTTCGATGCCGAGGACGACGCCGAGATCCCCGCGGAGACCTCCGAGTTTCCGCTCACGATGCTGGGCGGCGACGGCCGGGACATCTCCGACCACCGCCCGTCCGGCGACACGGGGCATGCCCCAGCCACGGCGACGCTCGTGGCCGGCGGCCGTGAAATGCCGGCCGAGCAGGCCGCCGCGGAAGAAAAGCCCGGCTCCCAAAACGTCAACCCCGGCCCGGAAGGAGGCGGAAAGTGAACATCGCAAGCTTTGCCCCGCTCGCCGTCGTACTTCCCATCCTGGGCGCTGCCCTGACCTTCCTGCTGATCCGGCATTCCCGTGCCCAGCGTATGGTGAGCATCGGACTGCTGTCCCTGACCCTGTTGCTCGAATGCCTCCTGCTGGCCCATGTGTGGGACGGCGGGACCGTTGCGGTGACCATCGGAGGGTGGCTGCCGCCGTGGGGCATCGTGATGGTGGTGGACCAGTTCTCCTCGCTGATGCTGGTGGTCTCGTCCGCGGTGAGCCTTGCCGTGCTGGTGTACGCCACCGGCCAGGGCATGGCGGACGGCGACCACGACGCACCGGTCTCGATCTTCCACCCCACGTACCTGATCCTGGTTGCCGGGGTGTCCAATGCGTTCCTCTCCGGCGACCTCTTCAACCTGTACGTCGGCTTCGAGATCCTGCTGACGGCAAGCTATGTGCTGATGACCCTGGGCGGCACGGGCCCGCGCATCCGTGCAGGCGTCACGTACGTGGTGGTGTCGGTGGTGTCATCGGTGCTGTTCCTGATCTCCATCGCAATGGTCTACGGAGCCACCGGAACCGTGACCATGGCCGACCTTGCCCTCAAACTGGGCGAACTGGACCAGGGCACCAGAACCCTCCTGCACGTGATGCTCCTGGTGGCGTTCGGCATCAAGGCGGCAGTCTTCCCGCTCTCCTTCTGGCTCCCCGACTCCTACCCCACGGCCCCGGCCCCGGTCACCGCCGTGTTCGCCGGCCTGCTGACCAAAGTGGGCGTCTACGCCATCGTCCGCACGGAAACCCTGCTGTTTCCCGGCGACTCGCTGAACACACCCCTGATGGTGGCGGCGCTGCTGACCATGGTGGTGGGAATCCTGGGTGCCCTGGCGCAGAGCGACATCAAGCGTCTACTGTCCTTCACCCTTGTCAGCCACATCGGCTACATGGTGTTCGGGCTGGCAATGTCCTCGGTGGCAGGGCTCGGTGCGGCCGTCTTCTACGTTGCGCACCACATCACCATCCAGACCAGCCTGTTCCTGGTGACCGGCCTCATAGAGCGGCGCGGCGGGAGTTCCTCCGTGGACCGCCTGGGCGGGCTGGCCAAGCTTTCGCCCGTCCTGGCGCTGCTGTTCTTCATTCCCGGCATGAACCTGGCGGGCATCCCGCCGTTCTCCGGGTTCCTGGGCAAGGTGGGGCTGCTGCAGGCCGGCATCGAGCTGGGAACGCCCCTCGCCTATGCACTCGTCGTCGGCGGTGTCCTCACCAGCCTGCTGACGCTGCTGGCGGTGGCCAGGGTCTGGAACCGCGCGTTCTGGCGCCGGCCCTCGGATGCCGAGCATCCGGACCCGGTGCTGCTGGCCGAGCCGGACGAAGACGAACAGGCAGACGGGCAGGTTCGGGGGGCAACGGCCCTGGATGGCGGGTCCGGCCGTACCGGGAGGCTGCTCACCGCCCGCACCGGTGCCACCCCCTCAGCCACGCTCATGCCGCGGACCATGGTGGGCTCGACGCTCGGCCTGGTGGTACTGGGTGTTGCGCTCACCGTCTTCGCCGGGCCCCTCTTTGGACTGTCGGACAGGGCCGCTGAGGACATGCTGGACCGGGCGCCGTACATCCAGGCCGTCATGGGTGAGGACACCGTAGTGCCGCCAATCGGAACCCCGGGAGGGGGACAATGACCCGCCAACGCATTTCGCTGCGCCAGGAACTGCCGCTCCTTGTGTGGCTGGTGATCGTCTGGGGTGCCCTCTGGCAGGACTTCAGCCCCGGCAACCTGCTGTTCGGAGCGCTGCTGGCAATCGCCGTCGCCCGGCTGTTCTACCTTCCGCCGGTGGAGCTCAGCGGCCGTTTCAACATCCTCCACGCCATCCCGTTCGCCCTGGTGTTCCTGGCCAAGGTGGTCATCGCCAGCGCCCAGATCCTCTACCTGGCCATCGCCAGGGGACCAAAGGTGACCAACGCCGTCGTCGCGGTCACCCTGCGCAGCCACCAGGACCTGCTGGTCACCGCCACCGGGCACGTCATATCCCTGATTCCGGGATCGCTTGTGGTGGAGGTGGACCGGTCAACGTCCACCCTCTACCTGCACGCCATCAACATCAGTACCCCGGACGACGTGGAAAACCTGCGCAACGAAGTCAGGTCTATCGAGGCCGGCCTGATCCGCATCATGGGCACGCGCGAAGAACTGGAAGCAGTCCGGATGGAGGCAGCCGCATGATGCAGGCAGTCCTGGCCATCACGGCCGTCATCTTTTCGCTGGCCGCCGGCGGGGCAATCATCCGCATCGCCCGGGGCCCCTCGCTGCTGGACCGCGTCCTCGCGTCCGATGTGCTGCTCGCCATCCTGGGCGGAGCGTTGTGCGTCGACATGGCAGTGAACAGGCACCTCAACAACCTCATGCTGGTGGTGGCCATCTCCTTCATCGGCTTCATTGGCTCTGTGACGGTGGCAAGGTTCGTGGCGGACCGGAGGGAGCAGCCCAATGAGCCCTGATACGTGGAGCTTTGACCTGACCAGCGTGGACGGGTGGATCAACCTGGTGTCGGCCGTGTTCATGGTGGTGGGGGCGCTGATGTCCCTGGGTGCCGCCATTGGCCTGCTGCGTTTTCCTGACCTGCTGAGCCGAATGCACGCCGCTACGAAGCCGCAGGTGCTGGGCCTGTTCCTGCTGCTGGCGTCCATCGGGCTGCAAATGCGGACCTGGTGGGTGTGGCCGGTGCTGCTGGTCGCCTGGATCTTCCAGCTACTCACCGTGCCCGTTTCCGCGCACATGGTGGGCCGGGCGGGCTACCGCACCAAGCACCTGCACCGCGAGCTCCTGGCAGCTGATGATCTGGAGGAAGTGGTGCAAAAAGCCGCCGCCAGGGCCGCCCGCGAGGACGGCTCCGGCGACGGCCCTGGGCGCTAAATCTCCGGGGCTAAACGATGTCCTGGCTCTTGGCGAACCGGGTGATGGCCCGCTGGGTGCCCCGGTTGGCGAGCACCTGGATGATGGTGCTGACGGACGCCGAAATCAGCGCGAACGTCAGTGCTGAGTGCAGGCTGGTGGGGACGTCCTCGTCCTTGCCCGTAGGGGGCTTGCGGCCGGTGGTCTTTTCCCAGATGGCGTTGACCAGCTTGGTGCCGACCAGGCCGGCGCCAAGGCTTACGCCGGTGCCGAGCAGCTTGATGAAGAGGTTCATTCCTAGTACTCCTTGCGGGCGGAAAACGGGCTGTACCCAGCCTAGCCGTCCGGTCCGGACTATCGGGCCATGCTCCGCCGTACGGCGGACAGCGACCTTCCGAAAGGGCCTGCATGAGTCCCAAGGGGCATGCGCCGGTCCTAAGGGGCCTGCACCAGGTTTTCCCACCTGACCGTCCAGTGGGCGGGGAACCCTGGCGCGTGCCGGTCCGGACCGCCGTCCCACCCGGCTGCCATCAGGGCAATGGCTGCCAGCAGGCCGCCGTTCCCCGGCAGGTACAGCGGCAGCGATTCGGTCTGCCGGTTGTGCCCGTTGGGCAGCACCAGGTTTTTCGCCGCATCCAGCAGGAGTGCGTCCACTGCGGTCTCCGGGTCTTCCAGCCTGGCCGCCGTCATGGCCATCACGGGATAATCCCAGCCCCAGGTGCTGTCCCAGTCCCAGTCCGCGAGGACGCCGGCCAGCGTGGCCCGCATGACTGCGGGATCGATGATGTCCGTCTGCGGCAGCACACCCAGCGCGCAGAGCATGGAGGGGTGGTCGGTGCGGATGGTGAATGGTTCGACGCCGATGGCTGCGTACATGCCGTCCACCACCTTGGGGCGGACCATTCCGTCCGCGACCGCCACCCACTTTTCCCGGGGCGGCAGTCCCAGGCGGTCCCGCCAGGCGCTGGCTGTGCGCAGGGCCCACTGCCAGTAGGCGAGCTCGAAGGTGGGGTTGCTGGCGGTGCCCCTGATGGTTTCGTAGCTCTCCTGGGCAGGAACCAGCGGCGGGCCCAGTTCGAAGCCGCGGGCAGTGGCGTGCGCGAAGCCCGCCATGAACTCGGCGCTCTCGAACACGATCTCCGCGAATTCCTCCAGGAGTTCCCGCGAGGGCTCCGTCCGGTACGCCAGTTCCGCCAGGTGGATGGGGTGCGGCTGCTGCCAGATGAGGAAGGTGCCGATGGGGCTGGGGCTCTCCCGCCCGTCCGGGCCCACCTGCTTGGGCCAGCGGACGCCGTCGAACCCTTGCGCCTTCGCTGTTTGACGGGCGGGCTCCAGGATGGACGCATAC
Organism: Arthrobacter sp. K4-10C; assembly: GCF_059090085.1. Lineage (NCBI taxonomy): Bacteria > Bacillati > Actinomycetota > Actinomycetes > Micrococcales > Micrococcaceae > Arthrobacter > Arthrobacter sp. K4-10C. The sequence continues at coordinate 45,423 of NZ_JBNHFI010000008.1, forward strand.
CAGCGCAGGGCAGGGAGCAGGAGGCGTGTCCGGTTCCAGGCCGCGAAGTGGGCGGCATGCCACCAATGCATTTCGAGGTGGAAACGCCCGCGCCAGGAGTTGCAGACAAGGCCTGTCTCCTGCGGCGGCAGCGACCCGGAACAGTTGATGGCGGTCAGGTACTGGGACAGGACAGTCCGGCGCTCGAGTTCCGCCGCGCGCGGGTCATCTGGTGCGGAGAGTTCGACGGCGGCGCCGGACTTCCAGAAGGCCGGCCACGCAGTGCGGGAGGCCTCGATGACAGCGGTGCCCGGCTCCAGGAGTTGATGCCCAGCGACGGCCGCCTCCGGTGCCGTGCCGCCGTGGTCTCCGTCCTGCGGAGTGCTGCTCCCGATGCCGCCGGTGCCGCGCCGCAGGCAGTCGCCGGTGCCGGTGCTGATGAAATGGACACTGAAGTCCAGGACGTCCTGCCCTTCCCCTGCCTGGACCAGGACGCTGTGCGGGCCGGCCTGCGTCAGTTCCAGGCCGTCGCCCCGGACCGCCACCTGATAGCCGGTGCCGTCGAGTTGCCGGGTGATCCTCCACTGCCGTCCGCTGCTGGTGGCAGGCAGTTCCTCCAGTCGGGTGCTGTGGGCCTCGGGGCTGGCCCAGTCGGCGGCGTTGTGCCAGGCTCCGGAACCGTACGGGAACGCCAGCGAGACGGCCAGGCCCTGCTGAAGGGCAACGGATTCAATCCGAAAGCCCAGCTCGTCCCGGTCCGGATGGCAGGCGGTGGCCACCCTGACCGGGCGGCCATGCAGGGTGAAGTTGCTGATGGCCGTCCCGGTCCAGAGGTCAAGGACCTGGCTGGGACTGGCGATGTCTTCCCGCGCCAGCCCCGGCGCTTCCCGCTCCGGCAGGGTGAAGGCGATCCGGCCCAGGTCCAGCCGGTGCGGGTTGGCGCGCAGCCAGGTTTCGCCTTCCGACGTCCCGGTTTCCCTCCCGTCCACAATGCCACCTACCATGTCGACGTACGGCACGGGCCCGCGGGGGGAATCGTAGAGGACGGTGGAGCCGGCCAGGGTGTAGTCCTGCCCAGGAGGAATGGAATGCCAGCCCCACTGTGACTGCGTCCCCAGCAGGGTGCCGGGCGGCAGCGCTTCCCGGGCGGCGACCGGATACTCGCCGGGCAGGGACTGCAAACCGGTGAGGTCCATGGTGAAACAGAATTCGCCGTTGCCCACGGAGACGGGGCTGCGGGAATCGAGGTTGCGCTGTTCCACGTTGTGGCGGTGGACCAGGGCTTCCCGGTCTATGACGGTCTGCTGGGTGTGCAACGCGCAGGCCTCCTCGATCAGAAAACGTTTTCCGAAGGTCAATCCTTGTTGGCCGGCCTTCGCGTGTCAACAGTCCTGCCGCAATTTCCGGTGAACGGGCCCGGCAGCGGGTCAGGGCCCCGCAACCACTCAGGAGGCGGGTGGCTCCGTGCGGAACTTGATCATCTTGTGGGTCCCGTCGCAGTACGGCTTGATGGCTGACGCCCCGCACCGGCACAGCGCCACCGTCTGCCGTGCGCGCGGCACCGGATCACCTGACGGGGTGACGATTTCAAAGTCTCCCCGCACGATCAGGGGGCCATCGGGGCACACCACAATCGAGCTTTCGGGCTGGTCCTGGTTCATGGCTGCTCCTTCATAGCTGGTGCTGGTTGCTGCTCCCGGAAGGCCTGCAGCTTCCCCCCGTGCCGGCGCCGGAGCTCAGCCTCCGAATGGGCTGCAGTTCGAAGCCTGGCGCCCGCATATGGAACGCCGCCGGCCAGGCGGAACGCGAGGGCGCCCCAGATGCAGACGGCCCGCTCCACCGCCCACAAAGGTGCAAACCACACGGCGCGAAGGGGAAAAACAGCCGCTCCGCCGTGGCGGCGCCGTCCGGTTTCCGCTGCGGCCACCGCCGCGGACGCCAGTCCCGCGAAGGCCGCGAGGCGGGCCTTCCGGGGAAGGGAGGCCGCTCCGATGGCTGCCGGCAGCAGGGCGAGTTCCGCGGCCAGGCGCCGGGGCTGAGCGAAGTCGTCGTAGGCCTGCCGAAGCCGCTGCTTCAGGAAATGCCCGGCCTTGGGCGGCCTGCGCGCAACGAAGAGGTTGGGAACTGCCAGCTCCTTTCCGCCCGCGGCTTTGACGGTCCGGATGAGCTCAAGGTTTTCGAACAGGACAGGCTCATAGCCTTCCGTGGCCAGGAGGGCGCTGCGGCGCACCGCAAGGGTCCCGGGAAAGTCCGCGGACCAGGCGCGGTTGATCAGCGATCGGGATGTATCCCACCAGGCGTGCCAGGGCAGGGGGTCGAAATAGTTCTGCGGCCGCACTACGTCGGCGCCGCTGAGGTGACCCACGACGGCGGCGAGGGACTCACGCGTGTAGCGGACGTCGTCGTCGGCTATCACCAGCAGTTCCGCCTTGGCGGCGTGCACGCCCGTGACGACCCCCGCGACCTTCCCGTTGCCCTGCCGGGTGCCGCTTCCCGGCTCCGCCAGGCCCGTGGCGCGGATGTGCCGCACCTGCGGCGGAAACTGCTCCTTGTGGCGCCCGAACAGCTCCGGGCCGGACCCGTCCACAACGGTGACCGGGATCCAGGCCACCAGGCGCTGCAGATAGTCCACCAGGTCGGCGAGTCCGGCATCATCGGTCCAGCGCAGGGGCAGGATGTACTCCGCCTGGAGCTGGGCTCCGGATGCCCCGATGGCAGGGGCGGTCATGCTGCCGCCGGCACGGCCGCCCTGAGTGATGGGCGGCCGTTCTCCCAGGACTCGAGCAGGTGGGCGGAGATCCTGGCGTCGATGGCCATGACAGCTGTCGCACCGAAAATAACGTCATCCAGCAGCCCGGGCTCGGCCTCCACCAGGCCGCCGGCAAGGTCCCGGCCCGCGATCTGCTCGTGGACCGCATCCGCTTCCACATGCTCGTCGAAGTAGTGGGTGACGTCGCTATCGAAGCCGTGCCGGCGGAAGCCGTTGCCGTACAGGCGGTTGGGCTGGGAGGACGTCATCTCATAGATGGCCAGGTGGCCTGTGATGGCGCCGCGGAGCCGCCGGTTCAGCCCGCAGAGGGACATCAGGTTGACGGCAGCAAGGGAGACCGCGGGGACGGCGTTGACGTACGCGCCGTAATGGTCATCCATCCCCAGTCCGCGCATGGTGCGGGCGAAGAGCGCGCTGTGCATCCGGTCCTGGCGGCCCCCGCCATACTCGTCCGCCTGGATCTCCACCAATGCTGCCTTGGGGCGGCCGCTGAGCCGGGGGATTGCCCACGTATGCGGATCGGCCTCTTTCAGCTGGTACACCGACTTGTGGATCAGGAACTCCTTGAGCTGGTCCAGGCTTGCCTTCCTGGCCACGTACCGGGAGACGCTGGGGCCGGTATCCCTGCCGGCGAGACCGAAAAGGATGTCCGCCACCGCGTCGCTGGTCAGGTCGGCCGCAGCCGGAAGGTCCAGGTCGCCGGCGGCCTCCCTGGCAGCCGCGCGCAGGGCCGTCTCGAACGGCTTCTCCAGCAATTGCCGGACCTGGATGAGTCCCGGGCTCCATTCCCATTCGTCCGATACTCCTGCCAGGCCGGAGTAGTGGAGCTCGTAGAGGCAGAAGAGGGCCAGCTGGGCATCATCATCGCCGATGATGTCTCCCGTTTCCGCCAGGCGCTGCGGGACCAGTTCCGACAGCCCCGCAAGGGCTTCGCCGGAGCCGTCCGGGCCGTCCGCCAGAACGTCGAACAGGGCGCTGCTGATGGGGCCTCTGGGCTTCGGAATTTCCATGGGTGCTCCTTGATCTGGGTAATGTGTGCCATTGCCGTCTGCACTGGCGGCAGTGGGGGTGGTCAGCGTTCCCGGCGGCCTGCCGGGGTGGTGCGGGGGGAGAGCAGGACGGCCAGGGCGATCATGGCCAGGCCCAGGATGAGGTGCAGCCAGTTGTCCGCAGAGTTCTCGGGAATGAAGTTGGCGGGTGTGGTGTCTCCGATTAGGAGGCCATACAGCCAGAGGACCAGGTAGATGACCCCGCCATAGATGAGGAAGTTCCTCGCCTGCCGGTGGGTGCCTGCCATGAAAACCCCTGCGATGCCGAAGAGAAGATGGACGAGGTTGTGGAGGACGGATACCTGGAAGATACCCAGCAGCAGCGCTTCCGAACCGGGGCCCGCAAAGCCAAGGGAACCGTAGTTGCTCGTGATGCCCGGAACGAATCCAAGGATGCCTGCGAGCAGGAATACGGCAGCCGAAGTCAGGGCAGACCACTGCAGGGCGGTTCGGACGCCCGTGGGGCGGGTGCTGACTGCCATGTTCCCATACTCCTCAAACGCGTTGAAACAATATAGTAAGCATGATTACTATCAAAAGCTAAGCAAGCTTTGTTTCCGCGCCGGGGTATCCGGAAGCCAACACTGTGCAGTCCCCTTATGCCGGGCCGGTCCAGGTGTAGGGGTTGGGGTGCTGTCCGCCGTTGCGGCCGTGCTCGTACCCCTGTTGCCATGCCTTGCCGACGGCGGACACCAGTTCGGCCAGCAGGGGATAGTAGGGATGGTCCGGGCCAATGAAAATCATCTCGTCCTCTGCCTTGTCCACCGCCGCCCGGACGGGGTTCTCAGCCGGCCAGCCGGTCATGGTGCGCCGTCTGCCCCTGTTGACCGCAGCACCTCACGCATCGCCTCCACCACCAGGTCGTGGTCCTGCACCTGCGGGAGTCCGGAAACCGTGACGGTGGCTACCGACCCCACGCCCTCCACGTAGACGGGGAAAGAACCGCCATGTGCCGCGTACTTCGTTTGATCGAACCACCCCTGGTCCTCGATCCGGCCCCCGCGGAGGCGGCCGCGCAGCCCCACCAGGAGGGAAGGCACCTCATACCGGGCGGCTGTCCGTTGCTTCGCGCGGATCCAGTGTTCGTTGTCAGGGGTGGCGCCGGGCAGGGCCACGTGGAACAGGACCTGTTCACCCTTGGTGATGTCGATCGCGATGGGCAGCCCGCGTTCCTTCCCGAGTTCCACGAGGAGGAGGCCAAGGTTCAGGGCGTCGTCCAGCGAGAAGCCTGGAAACTGGAGTTCGTGGATTTCGCCTTCGATGCGGCCGATGAGGGCCTGCAGCGAGCCCTCCGGCTGTACGGCGTCGGAGTCCGGATCGTAGTCAGTCACATGCGGCGGATTGGCAGTCATGGCCCACAATCTACCCCTGTCCAGGTGTAAACTGGACCACGCCCAACAGGGCAATCCAATGCATCATCCAAATCAAGCAACACACAACGACAGGGGAGCGCCGCCGTCGGAACTGGCAAGGCCAGGAACCGCAGGTGGGCGCTGAGAGTGCGGACAGCCGCAGACCCTCGAACCTGATCCGGTTAGTACCGGCGCAAGGGAGTCGAGTTCTCGAAGTCCGGCAGCGGTGAAGTGCCGTTTGCCGTGCTTTCCCCTCCTGTTTCCCAGGAGGATTCCATGAGCACTGCAGCAATCAAGAAGACCACCAGCAAGTCCTGGCGGGTCGTGGACATCGTGGTGGCGGCCCTGATCGCCATCGCTGGCGGCGTCATTTTCTGGGCATGGTCCCAGGGAGCAGCCGCAGTATCCGGGCCCATGAACGCCGTTTACCCGCCGCTCACCGGCCTGATTGCCGGTGGCTGGATGATCCCGGCAGTGCTGGGCATGCTCATCATCCGCAAGCCCGGCGCCGCCTTGTTCTGCGAGACCGTCGCAGCCACTGGTGAGCTCCTGATGGGCTCACAGTACGGCGCGTCGGTCCTGTTCTCCGGCCTCGTCCAGGGCCTCGGCGCCGAGATCATCTTCGCGGTCTTCGTCTACAAGAAGTTCAACTTGCCGGTCGCGCTGCTCGCCGGTGCCGCCGCCGGCCTCTTTTGCGGCCTGAACGACTCCTTCGCGCCGTGGGGCTGGAACATCGCCTACCCGGCCGGCGACAAGCTGGCTTACATCATCTTCACCGCGATTTCCGGCGCGGTCATCGCCGGCGCCCTGTCCTGGATTGCCACCCGCGGCCTGGCCAGGACCGGCGTCCTGAGCTCCTTCGCTTCCCGGAAGGCGGCAACGGAGCCCGTCTTCTCCTGATGCAGGCGCCAATCCACGAGGGCGTGGCCGGGGCCGTGCGTCCCGCCGCCGTCACTGCCCGCGGCTGGGGCTGGCGGCACGCCGGCCGCCCCAAGCCCGCCGTCCACGGCCTTGACCTGGACATCAGGCCGGGGGAGCGGGTGCTCCTGCTGGGCCCCTCCGGCGCCGGCAAGTCCACGCTGCTCCATGCCCTGGCCGGAGTCCTGGGTGATGCGAACGACGACGGCGAGGCCAGCGATTCCGACGAGTCGGGTTCGCTGCTGGTCGACGGCGGGTCCCCCCGGGGGCAGCGCGGCCGCGCTGGCCTGATGCAGCAGGACCCCGAAACGCAGGTGGTCCTCTCGAGGGTTGGGGACGACGTCGCCTTCGGCGCAGAGAACCTCGCCGTCCCCCGCGGCGCCATCTGGACCCGCGTCCACGAGGCGCTGGCCGACGTCGGGCTTTCCCACCTGCCACTGGACCACCCCACGTCGGCGCTGTCCGGCGGGCAGAAACAGCGCCTTGCCCTGGCGGGCATCCTTGCCATGCGCCCCGGGTTGATTCTGCTGGACGAGCCAACCGCGAACCTCGACCCGGCAGGAGTGCTCGAGGTCCGTGCCGCCGTGGAACGCTGCCTGGACAAAACCGGGGCAACGCTGGTGGTGGTGGAGCACCGGGTGTCGGTGTGGAAGGACCTGGTGGACCGGATTGTGGTCTTGCAGCCAGGCTCGGCCGCTGATCCCGCCGTGCTCCTTGACGGACCGCCGGACCGGGTGCTTGGCGAGGCTCGCGCCATGCTGGTGGGAGCCGGGGTATGGGTGCCCGGTTACCTGCCGGCCACGCGTGCGCGTGCCGCGGTTCCTGCCCCCGGCACGGGAAACCTCCTGCTGGCCGCGGAGAAAGTGGCCGTGTCCAGGGAACGTCCCCGCCGCAGCGGATTCCGGAAAATTCCGCCGGTCCCCGTGCAGGAGGGCATCTCCGCGCAGGTCCGGGCCGGGCAGGCGCTCGCAATTACCGGGCCCAACGGCGCGGGGAAGTCGACCTTTGCTCTGACCCTCGCGGGGCTGCTGGAGCCGGTCGCCGGAAAGGTCTCGGCAGCGACCGACCTGAGCCGGGGCGCGGGGATTGACCCCTACAAATGGAAGGCCGAGCAGCTGATCGAGCGGGTGGGAACGGTGTTCCAGGAGCCGGAGCACCAGTTCGTCACCGGCCGGGTGCTGGATGAGCTGCTGTTCGGACCGCGGCACCTGGGCCACGGCGAGGACCGCGTCGACGAACTGCTGGAGCGGCTGCGGCTCACATCCCTGGTGGATGCCAACCCCTACACCCTCTCCGGCGGGGAGAAGCGGCGGCTCTCCGTGGCAACCGTCCTTGCGGCCAGCCCGCAGGTGCTGGTTCTGGACGAGCCGACGTTTGGCCAGGACGCCAACACCTGGGCCGAGCTGGCGTCCTTCCTCTCCGAACTGCTTGATTCCGGCACCGCCGTAGTGTCCGTGACCCACGACACCGAGTTCACCGCCGCCCTGGGCGGGACAGAGCTGAAGCTGGCAACGACGGAAAAGGTGGCCCTGTGAGGCAGGAACTGAACCTGCGCGGCAACCACGCCCTGCTGACCCGCGCCAATCCGCTCAGCAAGCTGGCCGCCGTCGTCCTCATCACCGTTGTACTGGCGCTGTCCATCGACTGGGTGTCGGCCTCGGTGGCGTTGGCCTTCGAGTTCTTGCTGTTCCCCCTTGCCGGCCTCACGCTCACACTGCTCTGGCAGCGTGGGTGGCCGCTGATCGTCGCCGCCGCCGTGGGTGGCTGGAGCACCTCCATCCTGGCGCCGGACAGCGGGAGGACGCTCATCGACGCCGGCATCTGGACCATGAGCGAAGGTTCCCTGGAGATGGGGGTGGGGTTCATGCTCCGCGGCCTGGCCATCGCGCTGCCCGCGGTCCTGCTGATGAGTTGTACTGATCCCACCGACCTCGCCGACGCGCTGGCGCAGAAAGCACACCTGCCCCACCGGTTCGTCCTGGGTACCCTGGCCGCCATGCGCCTCGTGGGCCTGATGGCGGAGGAATGGCAGACCATCGGCATGGCACGCCGCGCCCGGGGCGTAGGCTCCCGGGGCAACGCGGTCCAGCGGGTGAAAGCCACGCTGGGGCAGAGTTTCGGCCTCCTGGTGCAGGCCATCCGCCGGGCGTCCAGGCTGGCCGTCACCATGGAGGCCCGTGGCTTCGGCGGCGGGACCCGCACCTGGGCCCGCGCCTCCACCTACAGTGCGCTGGATGCGTGGGTGCTGTCAGGCGGCTTGCTGATGGCAGGACTCGCAGTTGTGGCAGCAGTCTCTGCCGGCACGTGGAACATGGTGTGGCTGGGGAGCTAAGTTCCTACTTGCACGCGTAGTTGTAGTCGAAGCCACCTGACACGAACTGCGTCAGGACCACCTTGCCGCCGCGTGTCAACGGAGCCTTTGAGCAGGCGCTTGCGGCCCGGTAGGCGTTGCGGGAGCCGGCCAGCCAGCTCGGCAGCGGGTAGAGGTTGCTGGAGCTGCTGACAGTTCCGACGATCCGGCCCCACTGCAGCGAGGTGGAGTAGATGCCAACGCCCTTGACGTCGATGCTATGGAAGAAGTCGGTCATGCCCTCCAGGACTGCCCGGTTCGCGTCCTTGTCGCCGGACCAGCTGTTTTCGGTTTCCACGTCCAGCCACCAGACGTAGTCGGCGGGGTTGCTGATCCCGCGGATGTAGGCGTCGTCGTAGGCCTTGGCGTAGCCGTACATGTAGGCGCAGGCCGCGCCGTAATCCCCTTCGCTGCAGGGGCCGTAGGGGTTCTGGACCGTCCGCCCAATGGGGTACTCATCGCTCACCGGCCACCAGGATCCCGCGCTGCCCGGATTCGCCGTGTTGACGTACAGCGACACGGCCGGCTGGGTGGGGAGGCCTGGCGAGGCGGCTGCCCAGTGGAGCTGTTCCTTCAGGCAAGGGTTGGTGTTGTTGGCCAGTCCGTTGTTGACGCCGACGATGCCGAAAGCCTGCCCCTTCGGCAGTTCCTTGTTGCACTGTGGCCAGGAGACGTCATTGCCGAGCCTCGACTGGCCGCCCTCGCCCGGGGACGGTGCCGCGGAAGCAGGACCCCCTGCGACAAGCAGCAGTACTGCTGCCAGCAGCAGCCAGGCCACCCTGAGCGGGGATGGGTGGGAGTGGGGCTGGGACCGGGGCATGCTGGCTCCGTTGTTGCTGGGAGAACCGTTCAATTCCAGTGTCCTGCCGGGGCGCTGGCGGAACAAGGACCGGATGCTCAAGAATGGGGATTTATTCTCAAGAATCTTCTATCGCATGTAGTGGGTAAAGGCGGGTAATTTTCCCGACAATGTGTTCGAGCCAGGCTAAAATAGCTCATTCATGATATATTTGCAGCATGACGCAGGAAACTACTGAGCACGTTGCCGCCATGCTGCGGGATGCCCGGAACGAGAAGGGCTGGACCCAGGGCCAGTTGGCAGCCGAGCTGGGAACCAGCCAGAGCGCCGTCGCCCGGATGGAGCAGGGGAAGCAAAACCTGAGCTTGAAGATGATCCAGCGCCTGGAAAGCATCTTCGAGAGGAGCATCGTCAACGTGGGCAAACCCCAGATGACGCACCTGCGTGTGGAGGGCGGACGAACCCTGTCCGGCGCCGTTGATGTAAACAGCAGCAAGAACGCCGGCGTGGCACTTCTCTGTGCCAGCCTGATCAACCGCGGAACCACGGTACTCCGCCGGTTGGCCCGGATCGAGGAAGTCAACCGGATCGTTGAGGTGCTGACCAGCATCGGCGTGGAGTGCAACTGGCTGAATGACACGGACCTGAGGCTGCGCCGCCCGGCCGTCCTGGACCTCGGTGCAATGGATGTGGATGCCGCCCGCAGGACCCGCAGCGTGATCATGCTGCTGGGTCCCTTGCTGGACGAGACGGCGGAATACCGGCTTCCCTATGCCGGAGGCTGTGACCTTGGGACCCGCACGGTCGAGCCGCACATGCAGGCCCTTCGCCAGTTCGGACTTTCGGTGGAAGCGACTGCCGGCTTCTACACCGTCCAGGCACCGCCCGCGGACGCCCAGGACCGTTCCTTCGTCCTCACCGAGCGCGGGGATACCGTTACCGAGAATGCGATTATGGCAGCTGCCCACCGCGAGGGAACCACGGTTATCCGCAACGCCAGCCCCAATTACATGGTGCAGGACCTCTGCTTCTATCTGCAGATGCTGGGCGTGACCATCGACGGCGTGGGCACAACAACGCTGAAAATCACCGGCCGTCCCGTCATCGACGCCGAGATCGAATACTTCCCGTCCGAGGACCCCATCGAGGCCATGAGCCTTATCACCGCCGGGATCGTCACCAATTCCGAGGTGACGGTCCGCCGCGTGCCCATTGAGTTCATGGAAATTGAGTTGGCAACGTTGGGCCAGATGGGCCAGCAGCTGGAAATTTCGGGCGAGTACATGGCGCGTAACGGCCGTACCCGGCTGGTGGACGTCACCACCAAGCCATCGGAGCTGCGGGCGCCGGAGGACAAGATCCACCCGATGCCTTTCCCCGGGCTAAATATCGACAACCTGCCGTTCTTTGCGGTCATCGCCGCCAACGCCACCGGCCAGACCATGATCCACGACTGGGTCTATGAGAACCGGGCCATTTACCTGACGGAGCTGAACCGGCTGGGGGCACAGGTGCAGTTGCTGGATCCGCACCGGATCTATGTCAACGGACCAACAAAGTGGCGCGCCGCCGAGGTCGGTTGCCCGCCGGCACTTCGGCCGGCAGCGTGCCTGCTGCTGGCAATGCTCGCCGCCCGAGGGGTTTCCGAGCTGCGGAACATCTACGTCATTGAGCGCGGCTACGAGGACCTGGCTGAAAGGCTGAACACCATCGGCGCCAAGGTGGAGTACTTCCAGGACTGAGCATTAACGGTTCGTCATGAACCGCGGGGCCGCCTCAAATACCCCTTCCCTGTCGCAGAATGTGAGTATGCGTACATTCGGCGTGGAAGAAGAGCTCCTGATCGTTGATCCGGAGACTGGGGAGCCGCTTGCCCTGGCCGATGCACTGCTGTCCGGGCGGCGCGTTGCTTCCGACGATTCCGCGCCGGATCCGCATGCGCTCGGTACCGAGGACAGGACGGTTTACGACGACGACGAAATGGGCCTGAGTGCCGAGCTGAAGCTTGAGCAGATTGAGACCCAGACACGGCCCTGCCTGGAGTACGGCAACCTGCTGGAACAGATCAGGGCCGGGAGGACGCTTGCTGACCAGGCGGCGCAGAAGAACGGCGCCCGCGTCGCGGCACTTGCCACCTCGCCCCTGGGCTTGAACAGCCACACCACCCCTGACCCGCGTTATGCGAGGATGCTGGAACGCTTCGGGCTGACTGCCCAGGAGCAGCTGACCTGCGGCTTCCACGTCCACACGTATATTGAATCGCCGGAAGAAGGCGTGGCGGTTCTGGACCGCATCCGGGACAAGCTCGCTGTGGTGACGGCCCTCAGTGCCAATTCACCGTTCTGGAATGGGCTCCAGACCGGCTTCGAGAGCTACCGCACGCAGGCCTGGTACCGCTGGCCGACCGCGGGGCCGGCGGGTGTCTACGGTACGTATCCCGCCTACCGCCGCCTGGTCACCAGGCTGCTGGAGACGGGCGTGATGCTGGATGAAGGGATGCTGTATTTCGACGCCCGGCTATCCCGGAACCATCCCACGGTAGAGGTCCGGGTGGCGGACGTCTGCCTGAGGGCCGAGGACGCCGCCCTGCTTGCCCTCCTTGTCCGTGCCCTGGTGGAGACCGCCAGCAGGGAGTGGCGGGACGGCGTCGATCCCGTGCCCGTGCCAACCGTGTTGTTGAGGATGGCGTCCTGGCAGGCGAGCAGCTCCGGGCTCGAAGGTGAACTCCTGGACTTTGGCAGCTTCCGGCCTGCCCCTGCCGCCGATGTGGTGCGTGCCCTGGTGGACTACCTCGCCCCGGTGCTGGATGAGCAGGGCGAACTCGACTTGGCCCGGCAAGGTGTGGAAGCCATCATCACCCGGGGGACAGGGGCAGCGGAACAACGCCGGGTACGGGACCAGTTGCTGGCAGGGCCACCGCCTGAAGACATGGGGTTCGGGGCAGTGGTGCGGCACGCCATCAATGTCACCATGCGCGGCGCCCTGGACCTTTCGGAAGTTGACGCCGTTCCGGACCTGTTGCGTGTGCGGCAGCCCTAGGTTGGCCGTTGGCGGTTAAAGCCGGTCCGTCCCGGCTGCCTGGTAGCGCAGGAGCTTGATACCCACGGCCAGTTCCAGCATGTAGAAAACGAACGGGGGAAGGTCCTTGAAGCGCACGAGAATGGCTGCGAAGAGGGGAGCGCTGGCGGCGCTGCCCACGGCCGCGGGCCCTTTCAACGGAGACAGCAGAAGCGCTGTCCCCAGAGTTCCAATGCCGGCTGTCTGCAGGCCTGCGTAGCTGAGGAACGGCCAGCTGGCGCCCTCCCGGTAGGCGAACTTACGAGTGTCTGCGGCTCTGCCTGCCAGGGCAACGACGAAAAGCGGGCTGCCCGCGAGCATTGCAGCGGCCGATACGGCCGCAAGCTCCTTCGCCGGTCCGGAACTCGTTGCCGGTTGGGACCTTAGCTGCTGGGCAAACCTGGCGAAACCAATGGGTGCGGCCGCTGTTCCCGCTGCGGCCAGGAACTGGCCAAGAACCCAGAGCCGGCGGTGGCGCTCCAGCATCGCCAGCCTGGCGGCTGCGTCCTTTGTGGAGTGGACATTGCCCACCATCGAGATTCCCACTCCCCAGCACACGCTTGCGGCAGTAATCACCGCCCCTGCCCTGTGGTACGGCTTCACCTGGTGCATGTCTGGCCTCCTCGATACCTGTAGCCAGCCTCCGGGCTGCCCGCTGCTGCCGACTCTTACGTCAGGCCGGCCCGGCTGGATGAGGCCGAAGGTACTCCGCGCCAGCGCGAGGGTCAACGGGCGGGATGAAGTGTCCGGGTCACCCAGACCACGCAGGTGCCTGCGTGGTCTGGGTGCCTCCAGGTTTAGGTGCCCCCATTGGTATAGGCGCACGGCATTGGTTTAGGTGCACGCCGCAGCCAGGCAGCGTTCCAGCTCCTGCTCCAGGAAGCTTTCTCCCAGGCGCGCCCTTCGCAGCTTCAGCATTTGTGGCCAGTGTGGTGGTTCCCAGTCCTGGTGTTCGCTCTTGTTGGGCCGGCCGGCGGGTGAGGTCCAGCCGGGTGGTTGGTTTTTTGTTGCCGGGGTGGGTTTCCAGCGGCTGGTGTGTTTCATCCGGTGGTGCCTGGGGCAGGGCTGTCCGAGGTTGCTGCTTCCGGTGGCGCCGCCGTGGTGCCAGGCGAGCAGGTGGTCGGCTTCGTTGTCCAGCGAGGAGTTGCTGCACCCCGGGAACGGGCACTGGCCATCCCCGAGCCGAAGCCACTTCCGCATCGCCTTCGTCAACCGGTAACTGGTCCGGCCGATCTCCAACGGGGCCCCGTCCCGCGGATCCACCAGCACCCGGTAAAACGACCCCGCCCCCTCGGCAACGAGCTTCCTGGCCATCGACGCCGGGACCGGGCCCTGGCCGTCCAGGACCGCGGGTTCATCCGTGAGCCCGAGCAGGGAGAACACCGGGACAGTCACCAGCACCTGCGCCTGCGGGGACGGCACCACCACAGGGCCACCCGCCGGACCGCCCGCCGGGCCGGCACGGGCCGGCGCACCAAGGAGCGCGGCGGCACCGAGATCAGCCATCAACTGGGAAAGCGTGCGGGCCTCGTCCGGGCCCTGCAGTCCGCGGGCCAGGGCCCTGGTCCGCGTCCACACGGCATTGGCTTTATCGGCGGGCAGGAACAGCGAGACCCAGCCCATCCCCTCCCGGTCCGGTGAGTATTCCATCCGCCGGCCCGCCACCGCCGTGGCGTGACGGGTCCCGATCGATTCGGGATGGTGGCGTTCCCGCCACGACCGCACCTTCCGCCGCAACCGCGCCGGCGGCAACTCCCCCGCAACACCCCCAGCGCCGGCACCCTCAAGGCCCGCGCCAAGTCCATCCACGCCCAGGAAGCGTGCCTCCAGGGCCGCCAAACCCGCAGCGTCCAGGCCCGTGGCCTCGTCCACCAGGACCTGGGCGTTCTGCCACGACACCGCCCCGGCCTGCAACGCATCCAAAGCCGCCGGCAACGAGCCGTCAACGCACCCGCCGCACCGACCAGCGCACCCGCCGCCCGCTCCCCGATCGTCAGGACGCAGGCGACCTCCGCGACCACAGCCATCTGCTGCCCGGCCGCCCACTGGGAACTGCAGGCCGGTTCCTCCAAGGCAGCGGCAGCCTCCGCGTATCCGGCCACCAGCCGCACCTTCACCGCGGCAGCCGCAGCCTCGATCCTGGCAATCAGCGCCAACCCGTCCAAACAGTCGCCGGCATACCGCCGCAACGGATCAACACCATCAGCGGCTACATCATCGGAAACCGCGCCCGGACCACCGGCCACAACGCCAGCAACCCCTTCAACAAAACCAGCCACCAACGCCACAGCAGCAGCAATACCGCCACCACCTCCCGCGTCCGTGACCGCTTCCGTGTTCATACTCAAAGCCTGGCAGGAGGGTACGACATTTTGGGGTGAAGAGCCGTGGCATAAAGGAAGGCGACGTGCCATACTCGGCGCGTGACGCCGTCGTACTCCTTCCACGCCGAGCTCTGGCTCTATCCCGGGGAAGCGGCCTGGCACTTCCTCACGCTGCCGCCGGATGTGGCCGACGATATCGCGGAGCAAAGCGCCACCAGTAACAAGGCCTTCGGCTCGGTCAAGGTGACTGTGGAAATTGCAGGCCACAGCTGGCAGACGTCGATTTTTCCGGACAAGAAGATGGGCTCGTACCTGCTGCCGGTGAAGAAGGCAGTGCGGGACAAAGCCCGGATCAGCGCGGGCGACGGGGTGGACGTCCGGCTGGAGCTCCAGCCGGACGATGCCCCGCGGGGTAAAAGCTAGATCTGCTTCAGGGCCTGTTCGAGGTCGCGGATCAGGTCCTCGGCGTCCTCGAGCCCGACGGACAGGCGCACCACGCCGTCGCTGAGGCCGATGGCAGCCCGCCCCTCCGGCCCCATGGCGCGGTGCGTGGTGGTGGCGGGGTGCGTGATCAGGGACTTCGAATCGCCCAGGTTGTTGGAGATGTCGATGATCCGCAGCCCGTCCAGCAGCGCGAAGGCGGCTTCCTTGCCCGAGCGGCCGCCGGACGGGGCGAGCTCCAGGGTGAGCACCGTGCCGCCGGCGCGCATCTGCTTCGCTGCAAGTTCGTACTGCGGGTGCGACTTCAGCAGCGGGTACTTAACCCAGCTCACGGCAGGCTGCTGCTCCAGCCATTCAGCGAGCCGGAGGGCGGTGGCGGAGGAGTGGTTGACGCGCAGCGCCATGGTCTCCAGGCCCTTGGTCAGCACCCACGCGTTGAACGGCGACAGCGACGGGCCGGTGTGGCGCATCAGCTGCTTGACCGGGCCCTCAATGTACTCCTTGGTGCCCAGGATGGCGCCGCCCATGACCCGGCCCTGGCCGTCGATGTGCTTGGTGCCGGAGTAGACAATGACGTCGGCGCCCAGCTGGCCGCAGCGCTGGAGCAGGGGAGTGGCAAAGACGTTGTCGACGACGACGGTGGCCCCGGCAGCGTGCGCAAGGTCGCTGACCGCGGCAATATCCACGATCTCCTGCATGGGATTTGAGGGGGATTCGAAGAAGACCGCGGTGGTGGGCTGGGACAGGGCAGCGCGCCACTGCTCCAGGTCCGGGCCGTCCACGAACACGGTTTCCACACCCCACCGCGGCAGGATTTCGTTCAGGATGACGAAGCACGAACCGAAGAGCGAGCGGGCGGCAACCACGCGGTCCCCGGCAGCCAGCAACGCACCCAAGGCGGTGAAGACGGCGGACATGCCGGACGCCGTCGCAAAGCATGCCTCGGTGCCCTCCAGCAGGCGGAGCCGCTCCTGAAACGTGGCCACCGAAGGGTTGCCGTAACGGGAGTAGACGAAGCGCTCGTCCTCGCCGGTGAAAGCGCGTTCTGCAGCGGCGGCGGACTCGTACACAAAACCAGAGTTGACGAAAACTGCTTCGGACGTTTCCTGAAAGTTGGTTCGGTCCAGCCCGCCGCGGACGGCCTGGGTATCGGGGCTCCAGCCGGCGGCGTCGTTATTGAAGGTCACTTAGTTCTTTCCCAGGTTGGTCGGCAGGCCGCGGTTCTTCCAGCCGTTGACGGTGCGTTCGCCGTAGCGGTCCGGCTCGCCTTCGAAGCCCTCCAGGACGTTGTAGGAGGTGAAGCCGGCCTGCGTTGCTGCGATGGCGGCCGAGATGGAGCGCTGGCCTGAGCGGCAGATGAACAGCAGTTCCGTGGTCGAGTCTTCCGGCGTCTGCTGGCTCAGGTCCTTGAGGAAGTCCGGGTTGGGGATGCCGCCGGGGAACGTCCACTGGATGAACAACGGATCGTTGTCCGTGGCCTTTGTGTCCGGGATGCCGATGTGGGCCCATTCGCCCTCGGTGCGCACATCCACCAGGATGGCGCCCTGCTCAAGCTTGGCCCAGGCTTCCTGCGGCGTCAGGTCTCCGGCGTAGCTCATGCGTGGCCCTCGCCGTCGAACTCGAGGTCCTCGTTGGCAGCTTCAAGGTCGTCAACAGCGGTGGCGACGGCGGCGTCCGCGGAGGCGATTGCGGCCGGCAGCACCACGGCCTGGGCCACGATGACGCTGGTGCCGTTGAAGGTCACCGCCGGGCTTCCGTGCAGCACATAGCCTTCAGCGAGTGCGGTTGAGATCCGCTCACAGAATGCACGGTCGTCCGGGCCGCTGATGAGGCGGTAGGACAACTTCTCTTCAGGGGCGGGGGCGTCAGACACGACGGATCTCCTTCTCTCACGCTTGCAGCTCGAATCGGTCGATATGCCGAGTATTCACCTGAGGCACCCCGCCGCGAAAGGAGGGTTGCCGACCGGCCAGTCAGGGCTTGGCGCCGGTACTCATTACTCCCCAAAAACGTAACATCTGACGACCACTGCCGCATCGCCGTCGTCGTCATGTTGCGTAACTGAAGTGAATACGCTGCTTGGGCGGCAGATGGGCCGGCGCCCGGCTGGTTGCGCCGGAGCAAGAACCGTTTCTGTCTGTCATGCCACTTTCACGTCAACTTCGCACACGCGGGTCTTAGCGGCACATGAAAAGCGGCGTGAACCGCAGGCTTTCGCCCCGGTTCACGCCGCTCCTTCCTGGCTAGACCAGGCCCGGATAGCTGGCCATGATGTAATCCGTGGCGGCTGGGCCCTTCATGCGAAGGCAGTTCCGGTCCGGATTGATCCTGTCCCCCATGGCAGCCCAGAAGCTGTCCTCTGTATTGAGCACCTGCTGGTTGATGAAGCACCAGCTGGTGTAGAGCCCGTACAGGCGGTCACGGTCCAGCGTGGATTCCGAGGCTTGGTCCAGGTAGGTGGCTTCACGGAGAAAAATATCGAACTGCGAATGTGCCATGACGGCTTCCCTTCGCTAAGTGCGGTGGCGCCGCCGTTCGGCTACAGCAGCAGACCTCACATGCCGTGCACGGGGCAATGGAGTGGAACCGGGTCCTTTGGAAAGTTGGAAAGGAGGACCCGCAGCGGGATTGACGCCTATCTACAGTGTAGACTGTACGCGTAGACTCCGTATCAGGCAAGCGTCTGGAATAACTCGCCGGTACCCCGCTTTGACATGAGCCTTTACCGTTCCCGGGTAGCCGTTACTGGATGCCGGCGAAAAGCTCACTCAGCTCGGCGGTGAGCTCCTTCTGCAGCGAAGGCGTCCCTATCTCCTGGCCGTCAATCCGGTTTACCGGGGCGAGCAGGCGCACGCTGGAGATCAGCCAGACGGCGTCGGCGTCCAGCAGGTCCTGCGGCACCAGCGGCCCGTAACCCAGCTCCCAGCCTGCCTCTTTGGCGGCCTTGAACAGCGCGCCCTGGGAAGTTCCCGCCAGGATCCCGCTGTCCAGCTGTGGCGTGACGAGGCGCTTGACTGTTGTGCCGTCGTCGGACTTCTCTACATGGGCCAGAAGCACAGTGGACGTGGGGCCCTCCAGGACGCGACCATCGGAGGAGAAGAAGATGACGTCGTCGGCGCCCTGCTTGTGGGCGTGGCGGAGCGCCGCCATGTTGACGGCGTAGGAGAGAGTCTTGGCGCCGAGCAGGAGCCACGGAGCGCGCTCGGCAACGTCACTGTCATAGCCGCGGTCAAGGAGGATGACGTCGATGCCGGTTTCGCGCTGGCGGCGGCCCGCCGCTCCAACTGGAGAAACCTGCACCCAGGCCGTGGGTGCAGCGGCGCCCTCCACACCGCGGGTCACCACCAGCTTGACCACCAGCTCGTCATCAGTCGCCGAGGCGGGCGGGTGCTGTGAGCGGTGCTCGGCAATGGCGGCAGCGATAGCCCTGCGCCACTCGTCCTGGCCGGGGATGGAAAGGTCCAGCGCCTCCCCGGAACCGCCCAGCCGGTCCAGGTGCGCCTGGATCTTCCGGACGTTTCCGCCCACGGCGAGCATGGTTTCGAACACACCGTCACCGCGGGTGGCACCTTGGTCCGTGACCAGCAGCTGCGGCTGGGACGCGTCGGCAAGCCGGCCCTCCGGGAATGCAGGATCAAGGAAAACAAGAACCACGGAAGCAGATGACGTCATGGCTCCAGCTTAGTGCGGCGCCACGCGGATAAGCTGGGCTGAGTGCCCCGGCCGGAAACCGTCCGTCGGGAGCCCGTTATCCGGGGGTTCTTTTCCGTGTTGTGGCCATTTTCGTTTGCCGGCACCGCGCCGGTGTGGGTTGTTGTGGTGCTGGGCTTCGCCGACCTGGTCATCAGGGTGCTCGCACTTGGGATCATCCCCGGAAACCGGCGGCCCACCACTGCGATGGCCTGGCTGCTGGGCATCTTCTTTGTCCCGTTTGTGGGCATCATCCTGTTCCTGCTGTTCGGCAACTTCCAATTGTCAAAGCGCCGCCGGGAGCAGCAGCAAGAGGTCAACGAGAGGGTACGTGCCGGTATCTCATCCCTGGCCGACGTCGAAAGCCACTACCCGGGTCCGGAGTGGGTCACCTCCGCCGCGGAACTGAACCGCAGGCTGGGGTCGCTGCCCATGGTGGACGGCAACTCAGTGGACCTCATCCCCGGCTACCCGGACTCCATCCTTACCATGACGGAAGCGGTGCGTAAGGCGCAGAAGTTCGTCAACGCGGAGTTCTACATCATGAGCACGGACCATGTCACAGACGACCTGCTCACCGCCCTCGAAGAAGCTGCCGAACGTGGAGTGGAGGTGCGGGTCCTCTTCGACCACATCGGCACGCTCCGGGTCCAGGGTTACCGGAAGCTCCTCAAGCGACTCAGGGCGGGCAAGATCCAGTGGAAGCGGATGCTTCCCCTGATGCCCATCCACGGCCAATGGCGCCGGCCGGACCTCCGGAACCACCGCAAAATCATGGTGATTGACGGCGAAGTTGCCTTCACTGGTTCCCAAAACCTGATCGAACCCTCCTACAACAACCCCCGCCACCGCAAGGCCGGAAGGGAGTGGGTGGAACTGATGGCGTGCCTGCGCGGACCTATTGTGACCACCCTGAATGTCGTCTTCGCCACCGACTGGCTGAGCGAAACCGACGAGTCCCTGGAGCACCAGCTGCAGCTGCCGGTGGATCACCGCCCGGGCAACGTCACCGCCCAGGTGGTGCCCAGCGGCCCCGGATTCATCACAGAGAACAACCTGCGCCTCTTCAACACCCTCATCTATTCGGCCCAGCACCGCATTTCCATCTGCAGCCCCTACTTCGTGCCGGACGATTCACTGCTGTACGCCATCACCACCGCCGCACAGCGAGGGGTGGACGTGGAACTGTTCGTGTCCGAGAAGGGTGACCAGTTCCTGGTCCACCACGCCCAGCGTTCCTACTACGAGGCACTGCTGGAGGCCGGCGTCCGGATCTACCTCTACAAGGCCCCGTTTGTGCTCCACGCCAAGCACTTCACCATCGACGACGAAGTGGCTGTCTTGGGATCCAGCAACATGGACATGCGGTCCTTTTCGCTGAACCTTGAGGTGTCCGTGATGCTGTTGGGGGCTGACATCGTCACAAAGATGAGGGCGGTGGAGGACACCTACCGGGACATTTCCCATGAACTGAGGCTCGCGGACTGGCTGAACCGTCCGCTGGCAGCACGGTATGTTGACAACGTGGCCCGCCTGACGGCAACTGTGCAATAACGAGCTGTACCGCAGGACTTCAGTCCTTCGGGAACTCCGCGCCCAGCGTGGAGAGGACGCCATACGCCTTGGTCCGGATCTCTTCGTATTCCTCATCCGGTACAGAATCGGCTGTGATGGCACCGCCGACGCCGAGCGTCAGTTCCGCGGTTCCGTCACCCCGGGCATTGATCACCAGGGTTCGGATGGCGACGGCGAGATCGGTCGCCCCGTTCAGTGAGAAGTACCCGATGGCGCCGGAATAGAGCCCGCGGGCTCCTTCCTCCAGCCGGTCGAGGATAGCCATGGTGCTGATCTTGGGCGCCCCGGTCATCGATCCTGCCGGGAAGCATGCGGCCACTGCCTCCGCCCGAGAGGAACCCGGCAGGAGGCGGGCGTCGATAGTGCTGACCATCTGGTGCACGGTGGCATAGCTCTCGATCGCACAAAGCCTGCTGACCGTGACAGAGCCGGGGACCGCGAAGTGGCTGAGGTCGTTCCGCAGCAGGTCCACGATCATGATGTTCTCCGCCCGGTCCTTCAGCGATGTGGCGAGGTCGGTGCGCAGCCGTGCATCCTCTTCCGGATCAGCAGCCCGGCGGCGCGTTCCCTTGATCGGTTCGGCGCGCATGCCGCCGTCGGACGCTATCTTCAGGAACCGCTCGGGTGAAGTGCTTGCCACAGTAAGCCCACCCAGGCGGAGGAAGCTCGCGAAGGGGGCGGGATTCCGGCTGCGCAGGGCCAGGTACAGGCGCCACGGGTCAAGGGAAGCGGCCGGAGCCTGGGCCTCCAGCGTGGTGGTCAGGCAGACCTCGTAAGTATTGCCTTCGGCAATT
Source organism: Arthrobacter sp. K4-10C (assembly GCF_059090085.1). Classification (NCBI taxonomy): domain Bacteria; kingdom Bacillati; phylum Actinomycetota; class Actinomycetes; order Micrococcales; family Micrococcaceae; genus Arthrobacter; species Arthrobacter sp. K4-10C. The sequence goes on from NZ_JBNHFI010000008.1 coordinate 66,521, forward strand.
TCGTGCTGCGCGGCCGCGATCTTCTTCCGGTACGCCTCGCCGGTGTCCCGGCTGCGGAAGACGGGCGCTTCGGAAAGAACGACGCCGGTGCTGCCGCCGGCTTCCGGGGGCGTTGCGTTGTGGACAGCGGCAGCCGCCGTCGCCAGCCAGTCCTGCGCATCCGGAGCCTCCAGGGCGAGGAGCCAGGCCGTGCCTTCCGCGTGGTCCAGCACCACCGCGCGGCCGGCAAAGATCAGGGCGGCGTCCGGGGTGGCAGCGGGAAGGTCGGAGCCGCCGGTTTCACGTTTGAGTTCGTAGCCAAGGCACCCCAGCCAGCCCAGGGTGAACTGGCCCGGGTAGCCCTCCGGCGCGCGGACCGCCCGGCGGCCCCACACCGTGTCCAGCCAGCGGAAAAAGGGGCCGGTGACCTTGACGGTCGCAGAACCGGTGCTGATCAGACTTCCGCCGGACCGGTGGCTTACCGACTGTCCGAACGTGCCGCCGTCGTCCGCCATGATGCTGAAGCGGCTGCGCTCCGCTGCGGTCCGTGCCGCAGTTCCGGCGTTGGAGGAGTCCAGCCAGACGGCGTTGGCGGAACCGCCGTAAAGGGAGCGGAACAGGGCCGGGGCATCCGGGAGCCGGTCCAGCCGCTCGGCCAGAAGGCGCAGTCCGCGGCGTGCGGAGAGCTCCGGAGCGAGGACCGGCGCCAGTGCCGGGAGGTAGGGGAGGAGTTGCAAGAGGTCAACGACGGCGGAGCCGTCCGCCAGGTTTTGCACGCGGACGTCGGCGCAGCCCGGGACGTCGTCGCCGGCAAGCCATTCCTCTTCCTGTGCGGCCCATTGGTCCCAGTAGGGTTCGTATGTTGCGCCGTCGCGGTCCAGCGCGCGGGTCCGCCGGACATCGTCCGGTGACTCAGCCCAGATGATGGCGTTCAGGAGCGGACGCGCTTCTGCTGCGGCCGCCCCCACGCCCTCAACGATGACGATCTCGGCGGGAAGCGTGACCCGGCGGCCGCCGTCGCAGCCGTTCTCCCAGTCCCAGCTGACCCACGTTGCCGCCTCGCCCCGGTTCAGCGGGGCGAGGACGGTGGTGACGTAGCGCTCCACGCCGGCGGCCAGGCCGTTCCAGCCGGGATAGATGTCCTCCAGGTGGAACAGGGAGACCTTGTGGTGGGCGCGAAGCCGGGCCGCCAGTTCGACGGCGAGAGTGGTCTTTCCAGCACCCGAGCGCCCGTCGATGGCGATGATGACGGGGGCTGGGTTCATGGATTAGAGCGTACCTTTATCCTTGCCGGGCTTTCATCCGGGGGTTCTTCTTGTTGATGACGAACGTCCTGCCGCGGCGCCTGACGATCTGTGCGCCCGGGATCTTTTTCAGTGCCCGCAGTGAGTTCCTGACTTTCATGGTGTCCTCCTTGTTGTTGGTTTGATGTGTGCACTGGCTGGTTGAACGGGTGGGCGGGTCAGCTGGCGGGCCGAAGGCCGAACGGGTCGGGCAGGACCCCACCGGACGCCAATTCCTCATCAGTGAGCTCGCATTCCCTAAGGAGCCGCTCGAACTCCGCAGGATCAAGGTCCTCGCCGGTTGCGGCTATGACGGTGGCGGCCGCCGGCGCCTGGGCATGCGCGTGGCGGGTCCCGGCAGGTTCTTCCGGCCAACCCCCGAGGTTTTCGAGCCAGACCCGCGGGCCGATTCCCTGGATGGCTATGCGGCATTCAGGGGCGGATGCAACCCACAGTTGGCCACGCAGGACGCAGCAACCCCCGGCAAGCGTGCCCAGGGCCTGGCGGAACCGTCCCGGATGCAGGGGGCGCTCAACATGCTGGACCACGGTGAGGAACGGGGATCCATCGCCAGCGGCTTCAGGCCGGCGCACCTGGATGGTGCCCGGTGCCATCCGGGTGGCGGCTTCAGCAAAGCGGTGCAGGCCGGGACGGACAGCTGCCGCGTTTGGTGCAACATGTGCGTGGGGCGCCAGTTCATTAACCAGGTGCAGCCCGCGCTCCCGCCCTGCGGGATCAGCCGGAACGATGTCAGGCTCCGCCACCAGGACGGTGTCCGCGAATGCGAGTTCGCCCAGCAGGAACTCGCCGGGAGTCCGGTCGTCGTCCGCGAGGGGAGAGAATCCGGATTCGAACAGCGTGTGGGAATCCCAGATGTGGTCCTCCAGCGCGTCCGGTGCGCAGGCCAGGATGGCTGAGGAAACTGTTGCCGTTCGGCTGAGGCCCTGGTTGAGGGCTGAAACTCCGACCGATGCTGGCACGGCGGGCGGCAGGCCGATAATGATTGGGCCCGTGGCCGACGGCATGAGACGTTCTATTGCCGGCACAAGGTCCAGGCGCACCGCACAGCTGAGGCAGCTGTGCTCGAGTACGGTCTCGTCGCGTTCGAGGATGCCCGCGCTGTCGAACACTCTGCGGATGACCAGCCCGTTCTCGAGGAGGTCATGGATGACCACCAGGCTTCCGGGGTGGGCTGCTGCCAAATCCTGACAGGCTTCCTGGCGGCAGAGGGCATCAAGGGAACTGACGGCGATGAGGTGCATGCGTAGAGCCTAATTGAGAATCATTCTCAATTGCAAGCAGCAGTGCGCCGGGGGTCAGCTGCCCTGCCGTTGCAGCTGCGCGTTGGCTGAGACGGCCGCTTTGATGTGGTCCACAATGCCGGGGAGTGCGGCATGGATCTGGTGCCAGACGGCGTCAAAGTCGGCATGCCCGCCGTACCAGGGGTCCTCGATGCCCTGATCCAGCAGGTCGCGGCCGGCCATGGCGGGGTCGAAGCTTCGGAGCATGCGGATCTTGGCCAGTGACTCCTGGTCCGGTGCTGCCTCGCTCAGCCAGGCGTAGTGGTCGATGTCGAGCGCCAGGATCAGGTCCCGTTCACGGAACCAGTCCGGGACCCACTCCCGCGCAATGTGCAGCTCGGACGCGAGCTGCGTGGCCGCCAGCCGCCGGGCGGCCCGGGGGTCGATCGGCCTGCCGGCCTCATAGCCCGTGGTGCCGGCGGAATCCACTACCGCCAGCTCGTCCAGCCCCGCGCGCTGGAGCGCCGCCCTCAGCATAAGTTCAGCCATCGGGGAGCGGCAGATGTTGCCGGTGCAGACGGCGATGATGCGGTATGGGCTCGACGCTGAGTTCATAGTGCTAAGCATGCGCGCTCCCAGGCCCTGTTGGCTAGCAGTGATTCACATTACTTGACCGGCTTGTAAAGATGCATGACCAGACGCTGAACGGGGTATGTAGCAACGTTGACGCGATGGTCAAGGTCTGTTAATCAGTGAAGAAGCGCAAGCAGGATCCCGACGCAGACAAACAGCACTCCGAACACCTTGCTGAGGACAAGTTGGCCCCGGTTTGTCTGGGTGAAGCGCTGGAAAGACCTCGCCGCTGCGGCGAAAAAGAACCACATCACCAGGATGTCGATGGCCACAATGGTTGCCGTCAGCACTGCGTACTGCGTCAACAGCGGCTGTTCAGGGCGGATGAACTGGGGCGTGAATGCAAGGAAGAAAACGATGGCCTTCGGGTTCAGCAGGTTGACCCAGAACCCGCGCCGGAAGATGGACCACACTGGCTCATTCCGCAGCGCCGCCATTTGCTCTTTTTCAACCGACGGCCTGCTCAGGAACTGCCGGACGCCCAGGTAGGTGAGGTAGGTGGCGCCCGCGTAGCGGATCACGTTGAAGGCCACCGGTGAGCTGGCAACCAGCACGCCCACACCCAGCGCCACGATCACCACGTGGACCACCAGGGCTGCCTGCTGTCCCAGGATTCCCCAGATGGACCTCCGGAAGCCGGCATTCAACGAGTTGCTCATGGTATTGATGGCTCCGGCCCCTGGTGTGAAGCTGATCAGGGCGCCGGCGCCTGCCAGGGCCAGCCAGAGGGAAAATTGCACCTGTCAATCCTACGCGGATACCACCCGGCGCCCGCGAAGCCGGGCGGACCGTCTGGAAACCCCTGGTTGCTTACGCCCGCGCGATGACCTCCCCGTTGGGGATCAGGAACCAGCCGTCGTCGGTAGAGCCCCAGCGGTGCCAGCCGGCGGATATCCGGGCCAGGTCCGCAGGGTTGGCAAAGCCGTACTCCAGCGCCTGTTCGGCAAAGGCGGAGTGCAGCACACGCTCGCCCCAGACGCGCGCTTGCCAGCGGCGCTGCTGGCCCGTGGCGTACAGCCAGTTGCTGCTGCTGGGGGCGACGTCGGAGAATCCTGCGGACTGTGCCCAGCTGACCAGCCGCCGCCCGGCGTCAGGCTCTGCTCCGTTGCGGCGGGCGATGCGCTGGTACAGTTCCATCCACTCATCCAGCTCCGGAATGGCGGGGTACCAGCTCATGCCGTGGAAGTCGGCGTCGCGGACGGCCACGATGCCGCCCGGCTTGGCCACGCGGCGCATTTCCCGAAGTGCCTCGACCGGGTCGGTGAGGTGCTGCAGCACCTGGTGGGCGTGGACGACGTCGAACGTCCCGTCCCCGAACTCCAGGTCATAGATGTTGCCGGCCACGAATTCCACGTTGGGGACCCGGCGTTCGACGGCGAGTGCCTGGGCCTGCGCGATGATGTCCGGTGAGCGGTCCAGGCCGGTGACCCTTCCGGGGTTTACGAGGGCAGCGAAGTCGCAGGTGATGGTGCCGGGGCCGCAGCCGACGTCCAGCAGGTCGGAACCCGGTGTCAGGTGCGGCAGGACGAATGCTGCTGAATTTTCCGCGGTCCTGGCGGCATGGGCGCGGACCACCGATTCGTGGTGGCCGTGCGTGTAGACATCTTCTTCAGGCTGCTGGGCACTCATAACCAAACGCTACCGCTCCCTGCGCAGCCCGGGGCGTTTTGGTTGGTTATCCCGCGGACGATTCTTCGCGCGCGGCCACCGTGGCTTCCACCATCGCGGTCAGGAACCTCGACACGGTTTCCAGTTCCTCCTCGGAAAATTCCGCCATGGCTGTGCCCATCCGGCGCGAGAGAGGCGCGAAGATGGCGCTGCCCTCCCGGAAAGCCTTGGGCGTCATTTTCAGCTGGACCTGCCGCCGGTCCGTGCTGTTGCGCTCGCGGACTACGTGCCCGGAACTGTCCAGCCGGTCAATCAGCGCGGTGGTGGCCGGCGAACTCAGGTGCAGCTCTTTGCGAAGGAGTCCAGGCGTCACCGGATTGCCCTTTGCCGTGTGGCGCATGATCACGGCCAGGGCGTTCAAATCCGTCCGGTGCATGTCCTTCCGGCCGCCGGCGGTGTCCACGTAGCGGTTGGCTTCGAGGGTGAACTCCTGCAGGAGCCGGACCAAGGGGTGCGGCCCGGCGTTGAGCCCGTCTCCCGGGGGAGGACTTGACGCGTCGGCGGGACCGTTGGCTTCCATGGCCCCCTCCTGAATTCGTCGCTGCGCAAATGCCGGAACCGCCCGGCCGTACTGACGGATACTACTTCAGCCGTGCCCTGCCTGCTTTCACTCAGGCGCCGTGGAAGAAAAGCTCGACTGCCACTTATCTCTATGATAGAGATAGTCTACTCTGGAACTTCTACTCCCGCCCATCCGGAAGGCACCATGAAACACAAGACCGTCAGCAGGGAACGGGTTCCGTTCTGGCTGCGCTGGCTGATCCCCGCCATCCTTGTCCTTGCCTGGCTGGCCCTGGCGGGCGTGGGCGGGCCAACCTTCGGGCGGCTTGAGGAAGTGTCCTCGAACGACCAGGCGTCCTTCCTGCCTGCCAGCGCCGAAGCAACGGCGGCCCAGGACTGGCAGGCCAAATTCCGGGACCAGGATGAGGTGCCGGCCGTTATCGTCATCGAAAGCGATGGAGCATTCACCCCTGCCCAGTTTGGCGAGGTGGCCGGCCTCGGTGCCGCGCTGGACCGGCTGAAGCTGGGCAGCGCCGTCATCGGCCCCATTCCTTCCGAGGACGGCCAGGCAGTTCAGTTCATTGCCCCGGTGGGTGACTCCGTCGAGCTGAAGGAAGCAGTCCAGGAGCTGAGGGACGCGGTGGCCGGGGCTGCGCCGGAGGGGATGCGGACCTTCGTCACCGGCCCGGCAGGCCTGGCCGTGGACCTCGCGGCAGCATTCGCCGGCATCGACGGGATTCTCCTGCTCGTGGCGCTGGCCGCGGTGTTCGTCATCCTGCTGATCGTGTACCGCTCCCTGCTCCTGCCCTTCATGGTGCTCCTGACCTCCGTCTTTGCGCTCTGCGCCGCCATCCTGCTGGTCTTCGGCATGGCCAACGCCGGGTGGATCCAGCTCAACGGCCAGAGCCAGGGAATCCTATCCATCCTGGTAATCGGCGCGGCCACGGACTACGCCCTGCTCTATGTGGCGCGCTTCCGTGAAGCGCTGACCCACACCACCAACCGCACTGCCGCCGTGCTGGCCGCATGGAAAGCCTCGTTCGAGCCCATTCTTGCCTCGGGCGCCACGGTGATCATTGCGCTGCTCTGCCTGCTCTTTTCCGACCTCAACTCCAACAAGGCTCTGGGTCCGGTGGCCGCCGCCGGCATCCTGTGCGCGCTGCTTGCCGCTTTGACTCTCCTGCCGGCCCTGATGGCGCTCCTGGGCAGGGCAGCGTTCTGGCCGTTCCGGCCACGGCTGGTACCCGCGGAGGAGCGCGAGCCGGAGCTGGTGACCGGGCTGGAAGGGCAAAAGGGGCTGTGGCGCGCCACCGGCGCCCTGGTGCAGCGGCGGCCGCGCACCATCTGGATTGCTTCGGTCCTGCTGCTGGCGGCGGCATCCGCCGGGCTCCTGCAGCTGAAGGCCAACGGCGTCCCGCAGACGGACGTTATCCTCACTGCCTCCAATGCCGTTGACGGTCAGGACGCGCTGGCGCGGCACTTCGATGCAGGCAGCGGCAGCCCCGCCGTCGTGGTTGTGGATGAAGGCAAGGCACAGGAAGCGCTGGCCAGCGTGAAAGCGGCCGACGGCGTGGGCGAGGCCTACCTGTTGTCCCGGGGCAGCGTGCCCATCACCGGAGCCCCTGGGGCTCCCAACGAACCCGACGTCCGCGAAGGCAAGGTCCTCATCAACGCCACCCTGAACTACGCAGCGGATTCCCTCGAAGCGGAAGAAGCCGTCAAGGGGCTCCGCGAGGACGTCAAGGCGGTGGACGCTGGCGCCCTGGTGGGCGGCGTCACCGCAACCGCCCTGGACACCAACACCACCGCCCAGCACGACCTGGTCATCATCATCCCGGTGGTCCTGGTGGTGATCCTCTTCATCCTGATGCTGTTGCTGAGGTCGGTGGTCGCGCCGGTCCTGCTGGTGCTCTCGGTGGTGCTTTCCTACGCGGCTGCGATGGGTGTTTCCGCGCTGGTGTTCAACAACCTACTGGGTTTCCCGGGCGCCGACGCCACTGTTCCGCTGTTCGGGTTTGTGTTCCTGGTGGCCCTGGGCGTGGACTACAACATCTTCCTGATGAGCCGCGTCCGCGAGGAGTCCCTCAAGCACGGCACCCGGCCGGGCATCCTGCGCGGCCTGGGCGTGACCGGCGGCGTGATCACTTCCGCCGGTGTTGTGCTGGCCGCAACGTTTGCCGCGCTGGGCGTCATCCCCATCATGTTCCTGGTGCAGCTGGCCTTCATTGTGGCCTTCGGCGTGCTGCTGGATACCGTGCTGGTGCGCTCGCTGCTGGTGCCCGCGCTCGCTTACGATATCGGCCCGAAGATCTGGTGGCCAGGCAGGCTGGCCCAGCCCGGCCGTGCCCTGGGGGGACCTCGTGCCCGCGAGCCCGGCGTCGAGCCGGAGGTCGAAGGGGTGAGCAGCCGCTAGCCAGTCAGTTTCCGGGCGCCCTGGCCCCGGGCGTTGGTGAGGGAATGCGGCTGCGTGGCGCTGCCCATGACGTTGCGGTTCCTGCCGTGAAACACTGCCGAATGAAAGCCCTGTCGGCCGAAACGCGTGCTGGATAGACTGCAATTGCGCCCGCGTGGACGCGGAACTCAAAGGAGAGATGCATCGTGACTGAGAACCAGGAATCCCCAGCCGAGCAGCCCCGCAAGGGGAGCACTGCCCCCGGACTGGAAGGTGAGGGTGGGCAGTATGTATCCGGGGACTATGGCGATGCCGGCTCCGTGGAGTCCCCTTCGGAAAACCTTGAGGACGGCGAGTACCAGGACGGCGATTACGGGGCGGCCGGTACGACGGGAGACGCCCGTTCGGAGGAGGGCATCCGCGAGCGGCTGACGGACGGCCAGGTGAACACCACAGCCGAAGAGCGTGGCCCTCTCCACGGTGACTCGGACGCCGAAAGATAAGACGCCACCGGCTTAGGCAGCCCGGCGGCAGGTTCTCCCGGAGCGAAACGGAGAGCCGCCGTCGGGCTTTCCTGTGCATGGAAACCGCGCCAGGTCAGGGAGCGGGCACTGCTGCAATACGGACCGAAAAGGAAAGTTGAGCGTACCGGACTCAACTTTGGTTGACATCCACCACACCCGGAGTAGAGTTGAGTGCAGAACGCTCAATTAGCGGGCGCCCAGCAAGTTTCCAAGGAAAGAAGGAAGCAACACATGTCACGTGCAGTAGGTATCGACCTCGGAACCACCAACTCCGTCGTCTCCGTTCTCGAAGGTGGCGAGCCCACCGTTATTGCCAACGCCGAGGGTGGCCGCACCACGCCGTCCGTCGTTGCATTCTCCAAGTCCGGCGAAGTCCTGGTTGGCGAGATCGCCAAGCGCCAGGCCGTCAACAACATCGACCGCACCATCTCCTCGGTTAAGCGCCACATGGGCACCGACTGGACCAAGGCGATCGATGAGAAGAAGTACACCCCGCAGGAAATCTCCGCGCGTATCCTCATGAAGCTGAAGAACGACGCCGAGAGCTACCTGGGCGAAAAGGTCACCGACGCTGTGATCACCGTTCCCGCCTACTTCAACGACGCCGAGCGCCAGGCCACCAAGGAAGCCGGCGAAATCGCAGGCCTCAACGTCCTGCGCATCGTCAACGAGCCCACGGCTGCGGCCCTCGCCTACGGCCTGGACAAGGGCAAGGAAGACGAGCTCATCCTGGTCTTCGACCTCGGTGGCGGCACCTTTGACGTCTCCCTGCTGGAAGTCGGCAAGGATGAGGACAACTTCTCCACCATCCAGGTCCGCGCCACCGCCGGCGACAACCGCCTGGGCGGCGACGACTGGGACCAGCGCGTCGTGGACTACCTGCTGAACCAACTCAAGGTCAAGGGCATCGACCTGTCCAAGGACAAGATCGCCCTGCAGCGCCTCCGCGAAGCTGCCGAGCAGGCCAAGAAGGAACTCTCCTCCTCCACCAGCACCAACGTCTCCCTCCAGTACCTGTCCGTGACCCCCGACGGCCCGGTCCACCTGGACGAGCAGCTGACCCGCGCCAAGTTCCAGGACCTCACCAAGGACCTGCTGGAGCGCACCAAGAAGCCGTTCCACGACGTGATCAAGGAAGCCGGCATCAAGCTCTCCGACATCAACCACATCGTGCTCGTGGGTGGCTCCACCCGTATGCCGGCCGTGTACGACCTGGTCAAGGAACTCGCCGGCGGCAAGGAGCCCAACAAGGGTGTGAACCCGGATGAGGTTGTGGCCGTTGGCGCAGCGCTGCAGGCCGGTGTCCTGAAGGGTGAGCGCAAGGACGTCCTGCTCATCGACGTCACCCCGCTGTCCCTGGGCATCGAAACCAAGGGTGGCGTGATGACGCACCTGATCGAGCGGAACACCGCCATCCCCACCAAGCGGTCCGAGACCTTCACCACCGCAGACGACAACCAGCCGTCAGTGGCCATCCAGGTCTTCCAGGGCGAGCGTGAGTTCACCCGCGACAACAAGCCGCTGGGCACGTTCGAGCTGACCGGCATCGCGCCGGCCCCGCGCGGCGTCCCGCAGGTTGAGGTCACCTTCGACATCGACGCCAACGGCATTGTCCACGTCTCCGCGAAGGACAAGGGCACCGGCAAGGAACAGTCCATGACCATCACCGGCGGCACCGCGCTCTCCAAGGAAGACATCGACCGCATGGTCCGCGACGCCGAGGAGCACGCAGCCGAGGACAAGGCACGCCGCGAGGCAACGGACACCCGCAACTCCGCTGAGCAGCTCGCCTACTCCGTGGACAAGCTCATCGCCGACAATGCCGACAAGCTGCCTGAAGAGGTCAAGACCGAGGTCCAGGCCGACGTCGACGACCTCAAGAAGGCACTTGAAGGCACCGACGACGGCGCGGTGAAGGCCGCCTTCGAGAAGCTGCAGGCTTCCCAGGGCAAGCTGGGCGAGGCCATCTACTCGCAGGCCGGTTCCCCCAACGGCGCAACCGGTGCCACAGGTGCTGAAGGCGGCGCTCCTGCCGGTGACAAGGCTGGATCTGCCTCGGGCGAAGAAGACATCGTCGACGCCGAGATCATCGACGAAGACGAAGCGAAGAAGTAACCATGCCGCATCACGGTAACGAGGAAGAGCACATCTCATCCGCGGGCCAGGAGCAGCAGGGCAACGGCCACCAGGAGCCGGTCATCCGGGACAACCGCAAGGTTGACCCGGTGACCGGGCAGGCACGGCACCCCGAGGGCAGCCAGTCCGCCCCCGGGGCCAGTGCCGACGACCGGGATTCCGACGGCGACGCGCTGGCCCAGGCCGAGGAGATCCTTAACGGCATTGAGGTGCCCGCCGAGGAATCCGTGGCCCAGGGGGTTCCGGCAGGCTCTGCCGGTGACGTAGAGGCGGCCGAGCTGAAGAACGACCTCCTCCGCCTGCAGGCTGAGTACGTCAACTACCGCAAGCGCGTTGAACGCGACCGGGCCGTGGCAGGGGAGATGGCCGTCATCGGCGTCCTGAACTCCCTGCTCCCGGTGCTGGACGACGTCGACGCCGCCCGGCAGCACGGTGACCTGGCCGACGGCCCCTTCGCAGCGATCGCCACCAAGCTGGAGAACGCGCTGAAGACCTACGGCCTGGTCCGCATTGACGAGACCGGTGTGGAGTTCGACCCCACCATCCACGAGGCCCTGATCCAGCAGCCGGGCGAGGACATCGACGTTGACACTGTCAGCCAGGTGCTCCGCTCCGGCTACAAATCAGGAGAACGCGTCCTCCGCGCGGCACAGGTCATCGTCGCTGTTCCTGCGTAGCATTACCCCCATCGAGATGACAGTTCGCGGCAGTGATTCGAGAGAACATTGGCGCGAACTGTCATCTCGGCACAGATTTTTGAAAGGAAACGCCATTGGCTAGCCAGGATTGGGTGGACAAGGACTTTTACAAGATCCTTGGTGTTGCCAAGGACGCTTCCGACGCCGATATCAAGAAGGCTTACCGGAAGCTGGCCCGCGAGCACCACCCTGATACCAACTCGGGGAACACAGCTTCCGAGAAGAAGTTCAAGGACATCTCCGAGGCCTACTCGGTGCTGTCGGATCCCGACGAGCGCCAGCAGTATGACGCCATCCGTGCCATGGGTAGCGGTGCACGCTTTGCTCCAGGCAGCGCCGGCGCGGGCAACGGCGGTTTTGAGGACCTGTTCGGCGGCCTGTTCACCGGCAACACCGGCCGGCACGCGGGCGGCTTCAACCCTTCCGCCGGCGGCATCCCGCCCGAGTTCGCCGACCTGTTCGGCGGCGGGTTTGGCCAGACGGGCTTCCAGCGGGCACCCCAGAAGGGTGCGGACCGCAGCGCCACCACCAGCATTTCGTTCGCCGGCGCCATCCGCGGCACCACTATCGGCCTGCGGGAACCCAGCGGCGAAGTGATTGACGTGCGCGTCCCCGCCGGTATCAAGGACGGCCAGAAGGTCCGCGTCCGGGGCAAGGGCCAGCCGGGCCCGGCCGGCAACGGCGACCTGGTGGTTGCCGTTTCCGTGAAGCCCCACGAGTTCTACACGCGCGACGGCGACAACCTCCGCATCCACGTTCCCGTCACCTTCCCGGAGGCTGCCTTGGGCGCCGACATCGAGGTGCCCACCATTGACGGCGAAAAGGTGCGGGTCCGTGTTCCGGCCGGGACGCCGTCGGGCCGGACCCTGCGGGTGAAGGGCAAAGGCGTGAAAACGTCGAAGGGGACCGGGGACCTGCTGGTGACCATCGACGTTGCGGTTCCCAAGAACCTGAACAAGGATGCCGAAGCCGCGGTCAAGGCCTTTGCCGAGGCCACGGCAGGTGCCGACGTCCGAGAGGGCTTGGCCGCCAAGGCCCGGCTCTAGCAGCGGAGGTGTTCCGTGGACATCAACGCTGACCAGCCCATCTTCGTGATTTCAGTGGCGGCGGAACTGGCGGACATGCACCCGCAGACCCTCCGACAATACGACCGGCTGGGGATCGTCAAGCCCAGCCGCGCGCCGGGGAAGTCCCGCCGGTACTCGCAGCGGGACGTCAACATGCTGCGCGAGGTGCAGCGGCTGTCCCATGAAGGCGTCTCCCTTGAAGGGATCAAGCGCATCCTGGAACTCGAAAACCAGGTGGCCGCCTTGCAGCAGCGCGTCTCCGAGCTCACCGAGGAACTTGCGCGGCGCCCGCAGGCTTTTGATTCCCGCATCTTCGCTGCAGGTGCGGCGGGCGATGTTGTGAGCCTGGCCCGAGGCCAGCGTCCCCGTCCCAGGTCGCAGGCGGTGGTGCTGTGGCGGCCGCGCGCCATCGGGCAGTAATGGGACGCAGGGCCGCAGGTAGCTGAATCTGGCCCGGGCCAAAAATAGAGTACCCACTACTGGTGACCCTTCCGTCCCCGGAAACTTCAATGGAACCACCGCTGGATCAGCAGTGGTTCCACAAGTTTCTGGGGGGTTTTCGATGTTTGGTTCTCAGTCCAAGGCCCGGCCATGAGTCCGGGAATGGAGTCGGTGGCCGCCTTCAGCGGCTCGGTTCCCGGCCAGGTCCTCCTCGCCCTCGGGCAGACCGTTGTGGTGGTGTGCGTCTGCTTCGACATGGTGCGGGCACTGTCCGTTCCACGGTCGCACCGGCGGTACGTCGCCAGCACCGTGTTCCGGACGCTGGCCATCCCGTCCATCATCGCCAACGGACTCACTGTGTTGATCGCCTTGGTGGTGGCTTCCTGGGTGGACGTGGTCATGGGCATGTTCGTGCTGGTGGCCATCATCTTCCGGCTGCACTACGACAAGGACGAGGACAACTGGTGGAAGGGCAAGGGCAAGAAACTCGCCCGCTGGGCCCGCCGGCAGTTCGCCGTCCGGTCCGCCGCCGCCCCGGTGATGGGGTAGTTGGGTCACCGAAAAGCCCGGGAGCCCCGCACACCCGGTGGCATGCGGGGCTCCCGTTTCCACTGACTCTTAGCCGTTGATGACCTGCGGTACGCCGAGGTGCTTCAAGCCTTCGACGCCGAACTCCAGGCCGTAGCCGGACTGCTTGGCCCCGCCGAAGGGGATGCGCGGGTCCACGACGCCGTGCCGGTTGATCCAGACGGTGCCGGACTGGATGCGGGTGGCCACTTCGCGGGCGGCCTTGAGGTCGGAGGACCAGACGGAGGCACCGAGGCCGACGTCGAGGGCGTTGGCCTTTTCCACTGCTTCATCGACGGTGCTGTACCGGATGATGGGCAGGGCGGGGCCGAACTGTTCCTCGGCAACGAGCGGGTTGTCGTTGCCGATGTCCGCCACGAGCGTGGTGGGGTAGAAGTAGCCGGGCTGGCTGGTGTCCGGGTTGCCGCCCAGGAGGACGCGCGCTCCGGAAGCCTTGGCCGCCTCCACAAGGTTCGCCACGACGTCGTACTGTGCCTTGTTCTGCAGCGGGCCCAGGACGTTGTTCTCGTCCAGGCCGTTGCCCATGGGCATGGCCTTGGCCACGGTGGTGAGTTCCTCGCAGACGGCGTCGTAGATGTCGTCGTGGACGTAGAGGCGTTTGAGGGCGGCGCAGGTCTGGCCGGTGTTCAGGAATGCGCCCCAGAAGAGGTCTTCGGCGATGGCTTTGGGGTCGGCGTCGGGCAGGACGATGCCGGCGTCGTTTCCGCCGAGTTCCAGGGTGAGGCGTTTGACGGTGTCTGCGGAGGATTTGATGATGGCGCGGCCGGCGGCCGTGGAGCCGGTGAACATGATCTTGCCGATGGCGGGGTGGTCGGTCAGGCGCGCGCCTACTTCGCGGCCGCAGGAGACCACCGAGAGGACACCTTCGGGCAGTTCCTCGTTCAGGACCTTGACCAGGGCCAGGACGGAAAGCGGGGTGTTGCCGGAGGGTTTGACCACCACGGTGTTGCCCATGCGCAGGGCGGGGGCGATCTGCCAGATGGCGATCATCATGGGCCAGTTCCAGGGGCCGATGGCCGCGACGACGCCAATGGGTTTGTAGTGCAACTCAGCCCGGGTCTCGCCGTCGTCCACGATCGTTTCCGGTTCCAGCGGCAGGTTGGCCGTGGCGCGGAGCCAGGCCACACAGGCGCCTACTTCGAACCTGGCGTTGGGGCCGTTGAGGGGTTTGCCCTGCTCGCGGGTGAGGAGCTGGGCAAGTTCCTCGGCGGAGCGTTCGACGGCGTCGGCCGCTTTGAGGAGCGCGGCGGACCTGGCGTCGTGGCCCAGCGCGGCCCAGGCCGGCTGAGTTTCAACGGCGGTGGCGACAGCCTCCTCAAGGAATTCGAGCGTGTGCACCGGGGCTTCGCCTACCGGTTCGCCCGTTGCCGGGTTCAGGATGGTCCGGGCGGGGCCGAAGGTGGGCGTGATGGACGCAAGGAGCGCATCGTAGGTTTCCAAGGGATACTCCACTTCGAGTAGGCAAGGGCGCCAGCCGGGCGGCGTAGCGGGTTACCCCCCAGTGTGGTTGACGTCCCCGCCTGTTCTCTTGTCGCTGAGTGCAGGACCCTTGGCGTGGAGGGAACGCGTTGTGTTCGTCGGCTCCGCTGTTCTTCAGCACCGCGCTCGGTCTGTGGAGGCGGTCGAGTATGCCACGCTGACCCCCGAGCACGATGACTACCTGCGAGTCAGATCGCGCACCGATGAGTTTCCCGCGCCGCGCCCGATCTATACGCTGGAGACCGACTTACGGAAGGCTGGCGCCATGCGGAAACTGATCTACGGCATGAACCTGACCCTGGACGGCTACATCGCCGCGGCCGGCGACGACATTGGCTGGAGCGGGCCGAGCGACGAATTGTTCCAATGGTGGCTCGATCAGGAGCGGGCGAGCGGCCTGTCGCTGTACGGGCGCAAGCTCTGGGAGACAATGAGCTCCTACTGGCCCACCGGAGACCAGCAGCCCAACGCTACCCCGGCGGAGATCGAGTTCGCGCGGAACTGGCGGGACACGCCGAAGGTGGTGTTCTCCTCGACGATCGACAAGGTCGACTGGAACACCCGCCTGGTCACCGGCGACGCGATCGCCGAAATCACTCGGCTCAAGGCCGAGGACGGCCGCCCGATGAGCGTCGGCGGCGCAACGCTCGCCGGGGCGGCCATGCGGGCAGGGTTGATCGACGAGTACGTGCTGGCCACCTATCCGGTCCTGGTGGGCGGCGGAACGCCGTTCTTCACCGCGCTGGACAGCTGGGTGAACCTGGACCTGGTGGAGACGCGGACGTTTCCCGGCGGCGTGGTGCTGACCAGGTACGAGACGAGGCGCTGAGCGCGATTCCTCCGGGCGGTGGGGGAAATAGATCCACCACTCGCGGCCCCACGTCGATGGCCAGCAGATGACCACACTCGCCGAGAGCTACGATTCCGTCGGGAAAACCACTCATCCGGTCACGACCCATGCCATGAGCGGCCTGGGCAGCACTGAACAGGAATACGCAGTATCCTGCCGATCAGCGGTTACCTTTGGTCATGCTCTTCGTGGTTCGAATCCGGCTCCACCGGCTGCCAGCCATCAGCGCCCGGCAGCGAAGTCCAGCAGAACCTTGCCGGACCCTGCCGAGTTCCTGGCGGTTTCAAATGCCTCGAGGCCGCGTTCCAGCGGAAAGACGTGGGTGACCACCGGGTCCACGAAAAGGGACCCGTCGCCCAGTGCGCTGATGACCTCATCGATCTCGTCGTTGAACCTGAACGAGCCCAGCAGTTCCAGTTCCCGGGTGATGGCCAGTGAAATCAGGACAGGCTGCAGTCCGGATGGCAACAAACCGACCATCACCACTTTTCCGCCGCGGACCGTTGCCGTGATGGCCGTCGCCAGTCCATGGTGGGAGCCGGAGGATTCGATGACGACGTCGGCCCCGACTGCGGCCAGGGCCTGGCTGTCGCCTGCTTCAATGACCTCGTCCGCGCCCACTGCCTGGGCTATCTCAAGGGGTTTTTGGTGCAGGTCCGTGGCCACGATCCGGGCCGCGCCCGCACGCCTAAGGACGGCGACGGTCAGCGTACCGATAGGGCCGCAGCCCACCACCAGGGCAGTCTTGCCCCTGACATCGCCGGCGCGGGCCACGGCATGCCAGGCCACGCTGGACGGTTCGACCAGTGCCGCTGTCTTCAGGTCCAGGCCGGCCGGCAGGACCCGCAGCATCCGTGACGGCAGGTTGGCGTATCTGCTGAACGCACCGTCCGTATGCGGGAACCGTGCGGCGCTGCCCAGATACGTGCAGCCCGGGGACAAGTTGGGCCGGTCTTTGGGATACCGGGCATGCTCGGGCCCCTCTCCCGGACCTGGCGTGGCCGGATGCACGGCAACCCGCGCGCCCTCGGCCGGTCCCGATCCGTCTGCCGCCGCACGGATAACCGTCCCCACGATCTCATGCCCCAGCACCATCGGGGCCTTCAGGACCGATTCCCCGGCGGCGCCATGCAGCCAGTAGTGCAAATCGGAGCCGCAGATTCCGCCGTACGCAACCTCCACCACGGCCTGGTCGGGCCGGGCTGCCGGGAGCGGGATGCTTTCGATACGCAGATCGCCTGCAGCATGGGCGACGACGGCGGGACCCGCCGCCGGAAGTTCGGCAACGGTGGGCATCAGACCACCACCGTCATGCCGCCGTCGATGAAGATCGTTTGGCCGTTAACGAAGTCCGAACCACTGGAGGCCAGCCACACTGCCGGGCCGGCGAGGTCCTCACGCGTTCCCCAGCGGTGCGCAGGGGTCCTGCCCAGGATCCAGGAGTTGAAAGCCTCATCGTCCACCAGGTTCTGGGTCATCTCCGTGTGGATGTAGCCGGGCGCCAGCGCGTTGATCTGCAGCCCGGCGGCAGCCCACTCAGCGGTCATGGCCCGGGTGAGGTTGCGCAGCCCGCCCTTTGCCGCGATGTAGGGGGCGATGGTGGGCCGGGCCAAGTCGGTCTGGACGGAGCAGATGTTGATGATCTTGCCGCGGCCCCGGGGGATCATGAAGCGGGCCGCCGCCCTTCCCACCAGGAACGCGCTGGTGAGGTCGGTGCTGATGACCCGCTCCCAGTCCTTGACGTCCAGGTCAAGCATGGCCACCCGGTGCTGGATGCCGGCGTTGTTGACCAGGATCCCCAGCGGACCCACGTTCTCTTCCACCCAGGCCACAGCGTTCGCAACTTCGGTGTCACTGGTGACGTCGAAGGCGCAGCCGTGGATCCGGCCGGGCGCAAAATCTGCGGCCATCGCGGCCTCCGCAGCCTTGAGCCGTTCGGTGCTCATCCCGTTCAACACCACCGTGGCGCCGGCGTCGGCCAGGGCCCGGGCAAGGGTGTTGCCGATGCCCCGGCTTGACCCTGTGACGAGGGCTGTACGTCCGGTCAGGTCAAAAAGCGAACTCATTGGGCGGTCTCCTTGGTGGTCTCCGCTGCGCTTCCGGAGGAAGTTTCAGCGGTGCTGAGGTTGGCAATGGCCTGCCGCACGACGGCCAGGTCCAGGTCCCCCAGGCCCTGCCGGATCAGATGTGCGTAGAGTTCTGTGCCGGCAGATGCCATGGGAACCGCGGCACCCACACTGCGGGCGCTCTCCAGCACAAAGGAGAGGTCCTTGTGCATGAACTTGGCCGGCCCGGTTGGCGTGTAGTCTTCTGCTGCCAGCCGGGGGCCAACCACCTCCAGGATCCGGCTTGATGCGAGCCCGCCGGACAACACGTCAAAGAGGGCTTTGACGTCCAGGCCGGAGCGTTCCGCAAGCCCGGCCGCTTCGGCGAGGGCCGCCGTCGTGGTGCCCACTACCAGCTGGTTGCATGCCTTCGCCAGGGATCCGGCGCCCAGCCCGCCGAGCCGCCGCACTGTTGTGCCCATGGCGTGCAGCGCCGGCAGCACCCGTGCGAAGTCCTCCTCGGAACCGCCGGCCATGATGGCCAGGGTCCCCTGCTTGGCGCCCTGCATGCCGCCGCTGACAGGGGCATCAACCACTGTGGCGTTCCCGCCGCTTGCTTCGCCTACGGTGAGCCCGAAGGCCTGGACACCCACGGGTGAAACACTGCTCATCACCACCACCAGCGTTCCCGGCCGGGGCGGCGAGGACCGCCACGCTGCGAGGAGCCCTGCCGCAGCCTCTTCGATGTAGGGAAGATCCGGGAGCATGAAGATGATGACGGGTTCGTCCCTGAGGTCCTCCACCGTTGCTGCGGCGGACCCGCCCAGCCGGACGAGGTCCTCAACTGCGGACCGCGAGCGGTTCCATCCGGTGACCAACCACCCGGCTTTCAGTAAGTTAGCGGCCATCGGGGCGCCCATCAGCCCCAGCCCGACAAACCCGGCACGCGGACGGGTTTGCGGGGCGGGGGCAGGGGCCGCGGCGGAAGTGTTGGTGTGGTTCATTTACCTGGCGTCCTCCACGACCACCAGGTCGCGCCCGTTTGTCTCGGGAGTGAAGAACGTGGTGATGAAGGAGATTGTTGCCAGGACCAGCGAGTACAGCGCGGGAACCAGCCAGGAGTGGTTGGTTGCTGCAAGCAGGGCAACGCCGATCATGGGGGCGAAGCCGCCGGCGAGGACCGCTGAAAGTTCACGGCTCAGGGCCACACCGGTGAACCGG
Organism: Arthrobacter sp. K4-10C; assembly: GCF_059090085.1. Classification (NCBI taxonomy): domain Bacteria; kingdom Bacillati; phylum Actinomycetota; class Actinomycetes; order Micrococcales; family Micrococcaceae; genus Arthrobacter; species Arthrobacter sp. K4-10C. The sequence goes on from NZ_JBNHFI010000008.1 coordinate 85,267, forward strand.
TGCTGGGACCCGAAGAGCTCGGGCAGCATGGCGCACTGCGGGCCGAGCATGGACTGCACGCCCAGGGCGATGCCCACCACCATGACTGCCCACACCAGGGCGGGGTTGCCCAGTGTCACCAGGTAGAACGCCGGCAGTGCAATGAGGGCCTGGAAGAGGGCGCCGTAGCGGTAGACGGGGACCCGGCCGAAGCGGTCGGACAGGGCGCCGAAGGTGACCACCATGACCGCTGCGCAGCCTGCGGCGATCAGCAGGCCGGTGGGACCAATAAACTTGTCGCCGGGAAAGACGCCGGCCGGAAGGCTGATGAATGAGACCAGCAGCGCCGAGTAGACCGACGAGTTGCCGTTCTCACCCATCCGCAGGCCGATGCCGACAAGAACGTTCTTCTTGGAGTGCTTCCAGATCTGGCCCACCGGGTTCTTCACCACGGCCTTGTGCTTTTCAAGTTCCTGGAACACCGGTGTTTCCTTGAGCCGGAGCCGGATGAAGACGGCGATGACGATGAGGATGACGCTGGCCAGGAAAGGCACCCGCCACAGCCAGCCCTGCAGGACCTCTTTGTCTGCCAAGGCCATCAGGGCGAACGTTCCCGCTCCGAGCAGGGTGCCCAGCTGGATGCCCACGAAAGGCAGTGAGGCGAAGAAACCCCGGCGGCTTCGCGGAGCCACCTCCGAGATCAGCGTGGTTGCGCCCGCCTGTTCGGCGCCGGCGCCCAGGCCCTGGAGGATGCGCAGGGCCACCAGCAGGACCGCACCGAGCATTCCTGCCTGTTCAAAGGTGGGCAGGAGGCCGATGGCGAAGCTCGCCAGTCCCATCAGGCCAATGGTGAGGATCAGCACCATCTTCCGGCCGAAGCGGTCCCCGATGTAGCCGAAGACCACTCCACCGAACGGCCTTGCAGCAAAGCCGACGCCGTAGGTGGCGAAGGAGGCGATCACAGCGCCGCTTTCACCCAGCGGGGAGAAGAACAGGGGACCAAAAATCAGCGCTGACGCCAGGCCATAGATGTAGAAATCGTAGTATTCGAGGGCTGACCCCACGGAGCTGGCAAGAGTTGCCCTTCGCAGCTGTTCCGGTTCGACGACGGCGCCGTCCGCCTCAGTCTGCGGTGATTTAGTACGAGTTGTCACAAGTAACTCCCTTAAACGCACTCCAGACCCACGTTGGCCTGGTGGTGGGATAGCAACGACACCCTGTTGCGTCGATCACTATGCTGAACACAATACAGCAAGTTGAACAAACGGCAAGGGTGACAGTTTTGTGAAGGGAGAACCCTGAGACTGGCTGGGTCAGCCCATGGGATTGCCCAGGGAGTGGGCCAGTTCCTGGAGTTCTTTGACCATCTGGGCGCCCTGCTCTGGCGTGTATGTTGCCTTGAGGGCCGTCACGGACAGGCCGAGGCTGGGGCCATGGGCCCCCCGGGTGGGCACGGCCACGGCAAGGCAGACGACGCCGGTGGTGGATTCCTCGTCCTCAAAGGCGTAGCCCTGTTCGCGGATGGTCTGCAGCTGTGCCTTGAACTCGGCGCCCGTGCGCAGCGACTTCGGCGTCAGCACCGGCAGTTCCGCGTCATCGGGGAAGAGCTCCTCGATGTCATGGTCATGCAGCCGCGCTATCAGCGCCTTGCCCACCGCACAGAGCGAGACCGGCATTTTGTCACCGATATTTGACGTCAGGCGCACGGCGGGATGTCCCTCATAGCGGGCGAGGTAAATGACGTTCACGCCGTCGAGCATGGCGATGCGGACCGTCTCGCCGGAGAGGACCGGGGCCTGCTCGCAGTAGCGGTAGAACTCCTGCACCTCATCCAGACGGCCAAGGTAGGCCGCACCGAGTTCAACCAGCTTGCGGCCAAGGGTGAACTCGCTGCCCTGGCGGTTGATCAGCCTGGCTTCCTCCAGCGCCAGCAGCAGGTTCGACGTCGAAGACTTGGGGATGCCGACTTCACGCGAAAGGTCGCTGAGCGTGAGGCGCCCGGTTGCGGAGGAGGCCAGCGCATCCAGGACGGCAGCCGCACGCGTCACAGCGGGGGCGGGGGAAGCGTTGCCCGGGTTGTCTGATTGTGGACCGGAGTTGCGGGAATCGGCCATGATTCTCCTTCGGGTTGCCGCGGCAGGACGAGCGGTGTTCATTTGACTGAACACCATCCATCATAGAGGGACGCTCCTTATAGCACCGGCGCCGTCCGTGCTCCCGAAGGTAAGGAGTGAAGTCAGGCGATCCTGTTGGCAAGGCTTCCGATCCGCTCCACCACAATCTCCACGTGGTCGCCCGGCTGGACGGCCACTGCGGTCCCGGGAGCACCTGTCATGAGCACGTCGCCTGCTTCAAGGGTCAGCCAGGACGTCACGTAGACGAGGCACTCCACCACTGAGGAGGGCAGGTTGTACGTCCCGGAGTTGGCCTGCGCTGCCCCGTTGACGATCACATCGATACCCACGCGGTCCGGATCCGGTATGTCCGTTTCTATCCAGGGGCCAAGGGGCGTGTAGTTCACGCCAGCCTTGCCCTGGAAATTCCGTTCATCCACGAAGCCCTGGTCCACGTTGGTCACGTCGTTGACGCACGTGTAGCCCAGGACATGCTCCAGGGCGTTGCCGGGTGTCAGTTCCTTCGCCTGTTTCCCGATGACCACCGCGAGTTCGCCCTCCACGTTGACCGTGCCGCGGTCCCGGACGGCGACTACCGGATCGCCGGGACTGGCGAGGGTGTGCACGGACTTATGCCAGGCCTGGATGGGCAGCGGATGGTCGTTTAGCGTCCTGTTGTGTCCGATGCCGAGCACCACCGCCGGCCGGACCGGGGCAAGGAACACGGCGTCGGTGTCCGGGGTGGTGTGCCCCGTGTAGCTGAGGGGCTCCTCGAACGGGTCAACAATGTGGTGCCACATCCCGTTCCGCTGCACCGCGTGCCGGGCGCCCTCTGCCGTCTTGATTCTTGCGATGCGCATGGATCTCCTGACCGTGCTTTGAGCCGGGGGGCTTAGTAGAAGTGGACCGTGTCGACGGTGTGGGGGAGGTCGCCGCCGTCGAGGAAGATCCGCAGGTTGCTGCAGAAGCGTTCGGTAATGAGCCGGTTTTCCGCGGCGCTGAGGGCGGAGGTGTGCGGGGAGACCATGACCCTGGGATGGCCCCACAGGGGGCTGTCCTGCGGGAGGGGTTCGACGGCGAACACGTCCAGGCAGGCGTAACTGACCTGGCCGTTGTCGAGGGCTTCCAGCAGCGCCTCCTCGTCAACAACGGTGCCGCGGCCCACGTTGACGAAGACCGTCCCGGGCTTCATGGCGGCGAAAACGTCACGGCTGAAGAGCTTCTCCGTGAATGCCGTGCCAGGCAGCGTATTGACCACCGCGTCGGCCGTGGCCAGCAGGCCCGGAAGGCCGGCGTTGTCCACCACGTGGTCGATGCCGTCGATGTGTCCCACGGACCGCTTGGTCCCGCTGACCTTCATTCCCAACGCCCTGGCAATCCGTGCAGTCTCCAACCCGATTTCACCCAATCCCGTGACCACCAGCGTGGAGCCGTTGACGAGGCGGGTGGGAATCCGGAGTTCCGGCCACACCTTTGCCGCCTGGTCCTGGGCCAGTTCGGCGCTCCGTTTGAAGCCGTTGAGGATCCCCAGCGCTGCGAACTCGGCGAGGGGCAGGGCATGGACGCCGGCTGACGTGGTGATCCTGAACTTTTGCAGGACTTCCTGGTCCAGGCCCGATGCCTTTACGGCGCCGCCTGCCCCGGCCGCCATTGCATGGATCCACTGCAGGCGGGGATTTTCGCAGGCGATGCGGGCAAGGCCGGCGGGGTTCTCGTTGGGGAAGCCGTACAGCACCTGCGCACTGTTGAGCATGGACCAGTAGCGCTCTTCCTGGCCGGGGGTGCGCTTGAACGCCGGGTCGCCTGAGTGGTCGGCCGGAAACCGCTCCGGCGGGAGGAGTTCCGGTTCGTAGCGGACGGTAACGGAGGGGTCGACGGCGCGGATCTGCTCCACCAGCTCTGCTTCGAGGGGTACGGCGATCGCGACTGTGAGTGAGGAAGTCATTCGTTCACTATACTGGCTATTGGCTAGTATGCTGAACGATCTTAGGAAGTCGACGATTAGTAACGGATATCAGCCTGCAGCGCGTAATGGTCCGACGGGTAAGCACCGGCTACCGCGGCAGTACCCAGCAGGGCGGCTGCCCTGGGATGTCCGGCTCCGCCCCGCCGCGGTGCGGCCGTGAAGATGTAGTCGATCCGCCGGTCCGGCCACAAGAGCTGGGCTGCCCATGGATTGGCATTGGACCACGTGCTGCCCTTAACTCCAGGGCCCGCCACTTCCCAGGCATCGTAGAGGGATAAACCAGGAACCGGCGTTGCCGCACGGCCAGTCATGAGGCGCATTTCATCGCTGTCGGGGTCGGCATTGAAGTCTCCACAGACAACCAAAGGAGTCCGCTCATCCTGTAACGCGTGGAGATGGGCGGTTAGTCCGCGGACCGCGTCCTGCCGTGCCTGGCTCTCGTCCAACCACCAGGCGTCCATCACCACTCCGTACACCTGGAGCGGTCCACGCGGGCCGTCCACCTGGACGTACTGCACCCGCAAAGCACCAAAGCTGAAGCTGGCGGCATCGGCGATAGGCCATCTGGACAAGACGCCAACGCCCGAGAGCGCTGACTCATCCTCCTGCGCCGGAACTCCGCTAAAGGCGTGATACGGCAGTCCCAGTGGTCCGGCCAGCCTCGCGCACTGGCTGTCGCCATCCTTTGCCCATGACTCCGTCAGCACAAGAAGATCCGGCCTTGCCTCCAGCAGCGTTGAAGCTATCGCCGCTTCACGCTCTTGCCAGGACCCGTACAGCCCCCACACATTCCAGGTGACCACACGGGCCGTGGTCCTGATCAGCTCACCGTAAAAGTACGGCGGAATGTCCGGGTGCTGCGGCATCCCTCCATCCTGCCCGCACGCCCCGGGGACCGCCAGAGCCCCGAGGCATGCGATGCGGGCGTCAGCCGGCGTAGGGGTCGGCGATGCCGATGTATTGGGTGGTGGTGTATTCGGCGATGCCTTCGGTGCCGCCTTCGCGGCCGAGCCCGGATTGCTTGACGCCGCCAAAGGGTGCGGCGGCGTTGGAGATGACGCCGGCGTTGAAGCCGACCATGCCGAATTCGATCTGCTCTGCCACCCGCAGCAGTTTGTTGAAGTCGCGGCTGTAGAGGTAGGACGCGAGCCCGTACTCGCTGGCGTTGGCGAGCCGGATGGCGTCTTCTTCGGTGCTGAAGGTGGTGACGGGGGCGACGGGTCCGAAGATTTCCTGGCCGAGGATCGCGGCACCGTTCGGAACGTTGCCCAGCACCGTGGGCTGGTAGAAGTAGCCGGGCCCGTCCACGGGTGCACCCCCGGTCACGGCAACGGCCCCGGCGTCGACGGCGGCAGTCACCAGGGCGTGGACGTCGTCGCGGGCACCGGCGTCGATCAGCGGGCCCACTTTCGTTTTCGGGTCGGTGCCTCGCCCGGTGGCCAGGGCGCCCATCGCGGCGGCGAACTTCCGGGTGAACTCCGCGGCGACGGATTCCTGGACAAGGAACCGGTTGGCGGCCGTGCAGGCTTCGCCCATGTTCCGCATCTTCGCCGCCATCGCCCCTTCCACGGCTTTGTCCAGGTCGGCGTCTTCGAACACGATGAAGGGGGCGTTCCCGCCCAGTTCCATGGAGGTGCGCAGCACGTTCTGGGCGGCGTCGGCCATGAGGCGTTTGCCGACGGGGGTGGAGCCGGTGAAGGAGACTTTCCGCAGGCGTGAGTCTTTCAGCAGCGGCCCGGAGATCCCCGAGGCCGAGGCGGAGGACACGACGTTCAGGACCCCGGCGGGAAGCCCGGCGTCCATCATCGTCTGTGCGAACAACTGGGACGTTAGTGGGGTCAGCTTCGCGGGCTTGAGGACCATGGTGCACCCTGCGGCCACGGCGGGAGCGACCTTCCGGGTAGCCATCGCCAGCGGGAAGTTCCAGGGGGTGATCAGCAGGCACGGTCCCACGGGTTTGTGCTGGACCAGGATCTTGTTTTTGCCTTCGGGGGTGGTGAGGTAGCGGCCGTAGTCGCGGACTGTTTCTTCAGAGAACCAGCGCAGGAACTCCGCCCCATACGCGACCTCGCCGCGGGCCTCTGCCAGCGGCTTGCCCATTTCCAGGGTCATCAGCAGCGCGAAGTCCTCGGCCCTGGCCGTGACCAGGTCAAAGGCGCGGCGCAGGATTTCAGCCCGGGCCCGGGGCGCGGTGCGGGCCCAGGACGCCTGGGCGGCGTCGGCCGCATCCAGCGCGGCGACAGCGTCGTCGCTGGTGGCCGAGGCGAGCGTGGCAAGTACCTCCCCGGTGGCGGGGTCGTGCACGTCGAACGTGCCGCCGTCGGACGCGTCCACCCATTTCCCGTTGATCAACAGGCCGGTCGGGACAGACGCAAGCAGGGACTCTTCCCGCTCCGACGAGATGGCAGGGGGCAGCGCAGAAGTAACTGTCATTGAAGTAGTCCTAAAGGGGGGGAAGGATCAGTAGCTGGTTGGGGTATCGCCGTCGGCGGGCTGGATGTACTGCTTGGCAAGGGCTTCGGACCCACGTGCCAGCAGCGCGACGTCGGCTCCCACGAGGATGAAGTCCGCGCCGTTGGCGAGGTAGTGCTTCGCCGTGTCCGGATTGAAGGCGTTGACCCCGGCGGGCTTTCCGGCCGCCTTCGCGGCGGCGAGGCAGTGTTCGACGGCGGCGCGCACCTCGGGGTGTTCCTGCTGTCCCAGCAGGCCCATGGAGGCGGCGAGGTCGGACGGGCCGATGAAGACGGCATCAACGCCGTCGACTTTAAGGATGTCCCCGACCCCTTCGACGGCGGCGGTGGATTCGATCTGGACGGTGACGCTGATGGTCTCGCCGGCCCGGGCGAGGTAGTCGGGCACCCGGTTCCAGCGGGCCGCCCGGGCCAGGGCCGAGCCCACGCCGCGGACGCCGTGGGGCGGGTAGCGGGTGGCCGCCACCGCGGCTTCGGCTTCGGCCACGGAGTTGACCATGGGGATGAGAAGGTTCTGGACGCCGAGGTCCAGGTACTGCTTGATCACCACGGTGTCGTTCACCGGCGGCCGGACCAGGGTGTGGACCGGGTAGCCGTGGATGGCCTGGAGCTGGGCGAGGATGGACTCGAGCCCGTTGGGGCTGTGTTCGGCGTCCACCAGGAGCCAGTCCAGGCCGGACCCGGCGCAGAGCTCGGCGATGAGCGGGCTGCCGGAGCAGACCCACATCCCGGCCAGCGGCCGGTCCGCTCCAGCTAGGGCATCCCGGAAGGTGTCCTCTATTCGAAGCGGCATGTCACACTCCCCAAAGGTCCGTAGTTGGCGTGCACGGTGTCGCCTTTGTACACCCAGAGCGGGCGGGTAAAGGAACCGGCCAGGATGATGTCGCCGGCCTTGAGCGAATCGCCGTGCGCGGCAATCTTGTTGGCCAGCCAGTGGACGCCGTTTGCCGGGTGGTCCAGGACGCCGGCGGCCACACCGGTTTCCTCAACGGTCTGGTTCTTGTACAGGATTGCGGCTACCCAGCGCAGGTCCAGCGTGTCCGGCTTTACCGGGTTCCCGCCGATCACCATGGCGCCCATCGCGGCGTTGTCGGAGATGGTGTCCACGATGGTCCGGCCCTCCATCTCGATCCGGGAGTCCAGGATCTCAAGGGCCGGAACCACGTAGTCGGTGGCCTTCAGGACATCGAAGATGGTGACACCGGGGCCCTTGAGCCCGTCCTTCAGGACAAATGCCAGCTCCACCTCCACCCGGGGGTGGGTGTATTTGTCCCATTCCACGGAACAGCCGGTTTCCAGCACCATGTCATCGAAGATGGCGCCGTAGTCCGGTTCGGTGATGCCCGTGGCTGCCTGCATTGCCTTGGACGTGAGGCCGATCTTGCGCCCCACCAGGGTCCGGCCGGCTTCCTCGTTGCGGCGGCGCCACAATTGCTGGACGGCGTAGGAATCCTCCACAGTCATGTCCGGGTACCGGGCCGTCAGACGGGGAACGGGTTTACGGGTGCGGCCGGCTTCCACCAGTTCATCCGCGATGGCCTCAATCGTTATGGCATCCAGCATGGCTACAGCTGCGCCCCCAGCTTGAAACCCGTCCGGTCTGTGTCGGAGGAATCGTCCTTGCGGGTGTAGGAGAAGCCGTCGGCGCCGACGGTGACCGCCATCTCGGACTTTTCCTCGCGTTCGATGACCGGCTGGGGGTTGCCGTCAAGGTCCAGGACCAGTGAGGCCTCGGTGTACCAGGACGGGACCACGGGGTTGCCCCACCAGTCGCGGCGCTGGTTGTCGTGGACGTCCCAGGTGATGGTGGGGTTGTCGGGGTCGCCGGTGTAGTAGTCCTGGGTGTAGATCTCGATGCGGTGGCCGTCGGGGTCCAGGATGTAAAGGTAGAACGCGTTGGACACGCCGTGCCGGCCGGGGCCGCGTTCGATCCGGTCGCTGATCCGCAGGGCGCCCATCTTGTCGCAGATCTGGATGATGTTGTGCTTTTCGTGGGTGGCGAAGGCGACGTGGTGCATGCGGGGGCCGTTGCCGCCGGTGAGGGCGGTGTCGTGGACGGTCTGCTTGCGGTGCATCCAGGCGGCGTAGGTGACGCCGTCGGAATCCTTGATGTCTTCGGAGACGCGGAAGCCGAGGTCCTCCAGGTAGGCGCGGCCGCGGGGCACGTCGGGGGTGACCTGGTTGAAGTGGTCCAGGCGGACCAGTTCCCCGGCGGAGTACAGGTCATAGCGCTGGGTGAGGCGCTCCACGTGCTCCACCTCGTAGAAGAATTCGTAGGGGAAGCCCAGCGGGTCCTCGACGCGGACGGAGTCACCGATGCCCTTGGTGAAGCCCTCCTTTCGGCGCTCGGTCCGGCAGCCCAGTTCCTTGTAGTAGGCCTCGGCGGCATCTACCTCGGCGGGGGACTTCACCCGGTAGGCGAAGGCGGCGACGGCGGCGATGGGTCCCTTGCGCAGCACCAGGTTGTGGTGGATGAACTCCTCCAGCGGGCGGAGGTAGATGTTGTTCTCGTCTTCCTCGGTGACGTGCAGGCCCAGGACGTCGACATAGAACTCGCGGGATTTTGCGAGGTCGGTGACCACGATCTCCATGTAGGCGCAGCGGACGATGTCCGGTGCCGGAACAGAAGGGGTGGGAACGAAGTTTGTCATGATGGTCTCTCTTCTTTGAGCAGGTAAGGGGAGTGGCTCTTAGCCCTCGTTGGCGGCCGAGTCTTCGATGCTGCCGAACTTGGGGGTGTGGACGGTGCCGAGGGTGATGTGCACGGCCTGCTGGTCGGTGTAGAAATCGATGGATCGGTAGCCGCCCTCGTGGCCCAGGCCGGAGGCCTTGACGCCGCCGAACGGGGTGCGCAGGTCGCGGACGTTGTGGCTGTTCAGCCACACCATGCCGGCCTCCACGTTCTGGGAGAAGTTGTGCGCGCGGGTAAGGTTCTGGGTCCAGATGTAGGCTGCGAGGCCGTACCTGGTGTTGTTGGCCAGGGCGAGGGCCTCGTCGTCGTTTTCGAACGGGGTGATCGCGACGACCGGCCCGAAGATCTCCTCCTGGAAGATCCGGGCGTCGGGCGCGACGTCGGCGAACACGGTGGGTGCGATGTAGTTGCCCTCCGGGAGGTGGTCGGGCCGTCCGCCACCGGCCAGCAGCCGGCCTTCGGACTTGCCGACCTCCACGTAGGAGGCCACCTTTTCGTAGTGCTCGGGGTGGACCAGGGCGCCCACCTGGGTCTTGGGGTCGTGCGGGTCACCCACCACGATGTTCTTTGCGCGGGCGGCGTACTTCTCGCAGAACTCGTCATAGATGGCGCGCTCCACCAGGATGCGGGAGCCGGCGGTGCAGCGTTCACCGTTGAGGGAGAAGACACCGAACAGGGCCGAATCGATCGCGGCGTCCAGGTCGGCGTCGGCGAACACCACGCAGGGGGACTTGCCGCCGAGCTCCATGGACAGGCCCTTGAGGTTCTCAGCCGCGTTCCGGAAGATCGTCTGGCCGGTGGTCGTCTCGCCGGTGAAAGAGATCAGCGGGACATCCGGGTGCTTGACCAGCGCGTCGCCGGCTTCCTCGCCCAGGCCATTGACAAGGTTGAAAACGCCGTCCGGGAGGCCGGCGTCCTTGAAGATGGTGGCCCACAACGAGGCCGAGAGGGGGGTGAACTCGGCCGGCTTGAGGACCACGGTGTTGCCGGTGGCCAGGGCCGGGGCGAGTTTCCAGGACTCGAGCATGAACGGGGTGTTCCACGGCGTGATCAGGCCCGCGACGCCGATGGGCTTGCGGTTCACGTAGTTGATCTGCGAGCCCGGCACCTTCATGGCATCGTCGAACTGGGCCACGATCAGGTCCGCGAAGAAGCGGAAGTTCTCCGCGGCGCGGAGGGCCTGGCCCTTGGCCTGGGTGATGGGCAGGCCGGTGTCGAAGGTTTCGAGTTCGGCGAGCCGGGCTTCCTGCGCCTCGACCGCGTCGGCGATCCTGTTCAGGATCCGGGCGCGTTCGCGGGGCTTCATCTTCGGCCAGGGTCCGTTGGTGAATGCTTCGCGGGCGGCGGCGACGGCGAGGTCGATGTCCTCCTTCTGGCCCGCCGCTGCGGTGGCATAGTTCCGGTTGGACACCGGGTCCAGGACGTCGAAGGTCGCCCCGCCCACGGAGTCAACGAACTGGCCGTTGATGTAGTGCTGGATATGGGTGGGAAGGTCCTGGGGCACGTAATGGGTGCTGGTTTCCGGGGCAGTGAACGTCATTGTTGTTTCCTTACTGCTTCTGAACGGGTGGGGGAGTGTCAGATGGTTTTGGCCTGGGCGAGGTAGGCGTCCAGGGTGGCGGAGCGGTGAAGCCGGGCAGCTTTCTCGATGGCGTCAGCGTCGGCACCCGCTTCGATCAGCTGGAGGAGTGCCTCGTGCTCTTCGACCGATTCCCGGGCCCGGCCGGGAACAAAGCGGAACGTGGAGGACCGCAATGCTGCCAGCCTGTTCCAGCCCCGGTGCACCAGGTCCAGGATGTGCGGGTTGGGGCAGTGCTCGAACAGGACGCTGTGGAAGTCCTGGTTGAGCTGGGTGAACCGGACGGGATTAAAGTGCTCAAGGCATTCGCGCATTTCCTCGTTCACAGCGCGGGCCCGGGCAATGGCCGCCGGGTCGATCAGCGGTGCGGACAGAGCGGTGGCGGCACCTTCCACGATGCTGAGCGTCTGCATGGTGTAGAGGTATTCGGTGGGGTCGATCCCGGCGACGGTCGCGCCCACGTTGCGTTCAAACGTCACCAAACCCTCCGCCTCAAGCCGGCGGATGGCTTCCCGGACCGGAACCACACTGAAGCCGAGGTCCTTGGCGATGGTACCCAGCACCAGCCGGTAGCCGGGGGTGTAGGTGCCTTCCACGATCCGCGCCTTGACGGCCTGGTAGGCCTGCTCGGACTTGCTGCCGGCAGGTGTTGCGATGGAAAGGTCAGGAAGGGTCGTTTCAGTCATTTGCCGTGCCTGCTTCCCATTCCTTGTATTTGGCCTGCCATTCTGCGTTCATCGGGTAAAGGCCGTCCACGCTGTTGCCCTGCTTGACCATCTCGAAGATGAAGGCTTCCTCCTTTTCCTGCCGGATGCAGTCCTCGACGAGTTCTTCGGCGATGGCCGGCGGGATGACCAGGATGCCGTCGGAGTCGGCCACGATGATGTCGCCTGGCTGGACGGTAGCGCCGCCGCAGGCGATGGTGATGTCCGTGTCCCAGGGGATGTGGCGGCGGCCCAGCACGGCCGGGTGCGGGTTGGCGAAGTAGGTGGGCATGTCCAGGCCGGCGACGGCGGTGTAGTCGCGGACGCCGCCGTCGGTGATGATGGCCGCGGCGCCGCGGACCTGGGCGCGGAGGGCCAGGATGTCACCCACGGTGCCGGTGCCCTTTTCGCCACGGGCCTCCATGACCAGGATTTCGCCCTCGTTGACGGAGTCGATGGCACGCTTTTGGGCGTTGAATCCGCCGCCGTGGGTCTTGAAGAGGTCTTCCCGGTTGGGGACGTAGCGCAGGGTGCGGGCCAGCCCCACCACACGGCGGTCGGGGCGGGTGGCCTGAAGGCCGTCGATGCTCACGTTGTTCAGTCCGCGCTTGCGCATCTGGGAGGAGAGGGTTGCGGTGGCCACGCTTTCGAGCTTGGCCTTCAGCTCAGGGGACAGGGCAGGTCCGACGGCGGGCAGGCCGGCGGCCTCGCGGGATCCGTACGCCTCCTCCCGCTGCAGGTCATCAACCTTGGGCCCGGCACCAAAGTCCGCGAACGGCGTCGTGCCTTCCTCCACCCGGGTGACCAGGCGGCCAGTCGTCAGGTCACCCGCGGACACCTCCACTTCCAGCACGTCGCCGGGCTGTGCCACGGAGGCGCCGGCAGGGGTGCCCGTGAGGATAATGTCGCCCTCTTCGAGGGTGAGCAGTTGGGAAAGGTCCGCCACCAGCCGGGCGAACGGGAAGAGCAGGTCTCCGGTGGTGTCGTCCTGGACCAGCTCACCGTTGTGCCAGGTGCGGATGCGCAGGTTTGCGGGGTCGACCGCGTCTGCCGGGATGAGTGCCGGGCCCACCGGAGTGAAGCCGTCGCCGCCCTTGGAGCGGAGGTTGGAACCCTTGTCCGCCCAGCGCAGGTCGTAAACCCCGAGGTCGTTGCTGGCGGTGACGGCGGCCACGTGGCTCCAGGCGTCGTCGATACTGACACGGCGGGCGGCCTTGCCGATGACCAGGGCGATCTCGCCTTCATAGCCGAGCAGCTCGCAGCCGGTAGGGCGCTCCACCCGGCCGCCGGACAGCGCCAGGGAGCTGGAGGGCTTCAGGAAATAGGACGGCTGGGCGGGCGTGCGGCCGCGCTGGGCAGCACGGCTGGGGTAGTTGATGTGCACCGCAATCACCTTGCGGGCGGACGCCAATGTCTCCTCGTTGAGCTCCTCCAACACCTTCTCCTCATGAAGTATGAAATCGTATACGATCACTATCGCCCACTTGGTGACCTTCGTCAACCCCGCACTTTCCGCAGTATTTCGGGCCCGCTGCCAGGGCTTGTCGCCCGCATCACATCCGGCGTACAGTTGATGCCAAGCCGAGATATTTCAATTATCGAACCTGTTGTTCTGATATAGAACAAAATAACCCACGATGAAGTGAGGAATTCCCGTGCAGTTTCACCACCACGGTTACGTATCAGGTGACCCCCGCATCCAGCCGGCCGCCGGCGTCGGCATTGACCGCCCCCAGGACCTTCCGGACCAGATGGATGTGCTGATCGTCGGCACGGGCCCTGCAGGCATGCTCGCGGCCGCGCAGCTCTCCCGGTTCCCCAACGTCACCACTCGCATCATCGAGCGGCGCCCCGGGCGGCTCGCAATCGGCCAGGCCGACGGCATCCAGGCCCGCAGTGTGGAAACCTTCCAGGCATTCGGCTTCGCCGAGCGCATCATCGCCGAGGCTTACCGGATCACCGAAATGGCGTTCTGGAAGCCAGACCCCACCAACCACATGCGCATCATTCGAACCGCCCGCACAACGGACGACCCCACCGGTATTAGCGAGTTCCCCCACCTCATCGTGAACCAAGCACGCGTGCTGGACTACTTCGCGGAGTACATGGCGAACGCACCCACCCGCATGACCCCGGACTATGGCTACGAATTCCAAGGCCTGGAGGTTGAGGACGAGGGCGAATACCCGGTTGCCGTGACGCTGCTCCACACTGCCGGTCCGCACGAGGGCAAGGAACGCATCATCCGCGCCAAATACGTGGTGGGGGCCGACGGGGCCAGAAGCAAGGTACGTCAGGCCATCGGCTGCACCCTCGCCGGGGACCAGGCGAACCACGCGTGGGGCGTCATGGACGCGCTCGCCGTCACTGACTTTCCGGACATCCGGACCAAGTGCGCCATCCAGGGTGCCGAGGGCAGCATCCTGCTGATCCCGCGCGAAGGCGGCCACCTGTTCCGCATGTATGTGGACCTGGGCGAGGTGGATCCCAGCACGCACCACGCCGTACGCAACACCAGCATCGAGCAGATCATCGCCAAGGCGAATGCCATCCTGCACCCCTACACGCTGGATGTCCGGAACGTGGCGTGGCACAGCGTGTACGAGGTGGGCCACCGGCTCACGGACCGGTTCGACGACGTCCTGCCGGAGGACCGCGGCACCCGCACCCCGCGAGTCTTCATCACAGGGGACGCCTGCCATACGCACAGCGCCAAAGCGGGACAGGGCATGAATGTGTCCATGCAGGATGGCTTCAACATCGCCTGGAAACTGGGGCATGTCCTGGAGGGCCGCAGCCCGGAAAGCCTGCTGTCCACCTACTCGGCGGAGCGCCAGGTGGTGGCGAAGAACCTGATCGACTTCGACAAACAGTGGTCAGCCATGATGGCCAAGAAGCCCGAGGAGTTTGATGACCCCTCGGAGTTGGAGGATTTCTACGTCCGCACCGCCGAGTTCCCGGCCGGTTTCATGACCCAGTACGCCCCGTCCATGCTGGTGGGCGGTGACGACCATCAGGACCTGGCCTCAGGTTTTACCGTGGGCAAGCGCTTCAAATCCGCCCCTGTGGTGCGGGTAGGCGACACCAACCCCCTGCACCTGGGCCACCACACGACGGCAGACGGCCGCTGGCGGATCTACGTCTTCGCCGATCCCGCCCTCCCCGGGACTGGTTCCGCAACTGACAAGCTCGCCGAGTGGTTCACCGTCTCGCCCGAGTCTCCGCTTGCCGCCACCCCGGCAGACGCCGATCCCGATGCCTGGTTCGACGTGAAGGTGATTTACCAGCAGCCGCACACGGCGATCGACATCGGCGCGGTTCCGGCAGTGTTCAAGCCGCAGGTGGGGCCGTTCAAGCTCACGGACTACGAAAAGGTCTACGCCACCGATTCCAACGCGGACATCTTCGACCTGCGCGGGCTGGACCGCAACGGCGTTGTGGTGGTGGTCCGTCCCGACCAGTACGTTGCCAACGTGCTGCCGCTGACGGCAACGGCGGAGCTGGGCGCATTCTTTGCCCCGCTCCTGCCCGCCCGGAAGCCGCGTCATGCAGCCGCGGTCTGAGCCGTCCGGTAGTCAGCGGCGGCGTAGACGCCGAGGATCCGCACCTCGGTGGTGAAGAAGTCCAGTTCCTCGAGGGCCAGCTTCAACGGCAGGTCCTCGGGGTGGCCTTCGACGTCCGCCATGAACATGGTGGCGGCGAATTCATTGCCCACCATGTAGCTCTCAAGCCGTGTCATGTTCACGCCGTTGGTGGCGAAACCGCCCAGCGCCTTGTACAGGGCAGAGGGGACGTTGCGCACGCGGAACACAAAGCTGGTGACTGCCGGTCCGGAAAGTTTGTCCCGGGCCGGCAGTTCTTTCTCGCGGGCCAGGACCACGAAGCGGGTGGTGTTGGACGGATCGTCCTCCACCCGCGACGCGAGCACTTCCAGGCCGTAGATCTGGGCTGCCAGCGGGGGAGCAAGGGACAGCTTGCGGGGATCGTTCCACTCGCTCACTTCCCGGGCTGATCCCGCCGTATCGCCGGCGATGACCGGCTTCAGTTTGGCCTCGCGGATCAGGCGGCGGCACTGGCCCAGGGCATGGATGTGGCTGTGAACCTCGGTGGCATCCTCGATGGTGCTGCCCGGGATGCCCAGCAGGTCGAAGTGGATGGGCAGGAAGTATTCGCCCACTATCTGCAGGTTGGACTGCGGCAGCAGGATATGGATGTCCGCTACGCGGCCCGCGATGGAGTTCTCGATGGGGATCATGGCCAGGTCGGCCTCGCCGCCGGCCACCAGTTCGAAGGCGTCTTCAAAGCTGGCGCACGGCACGCTCTCCATCTCGGGGAACATTTGCTTGCAGGCAATATTGGAGTTGGCGCCGGGCTCACCCTGGTACGCAATCTTCTGGGGCATGATCCGTATGGTTTCACGGCCGGTGCCCTCCCGCCCAACTAAGTAGCAGCTGATGTCGTTTTGAGCGCTGAAAACGACATCTGCTGCGACCTAGTTGGGGAGGGCGGTCAGGCGGGGGTGACGCGCAACCAGAGGTATTGGCGGGGGACCAGCGTCACGCCTTCGTCCAGGCGCAGTTTCGCTTCCGAGAGAAGGTCGACGGCGGCGGGCAGGAACCCGCCGAAGGTTTCCGCGGGCAGGGACTGGGCGGAGTCGCTGAAGTTGGCGAGGGCCAGGATCCGCGTTTCGCCGCCGTCCGACTCACCTGCCGGCCGCTGGTACGCCAGGACGCCCCGGTTGTGGGTCTCGAAATCGAGAAGCTTCGTGCCGGCGAGTTCAGGGGCAGCGCCGCGGAGCTCGATCATCCGCTTCAGCCCGGCGTACACGGCGCCTTCCGGCGTGGAGGGGTCGTTGCGGCGGGCGTACTGTTCCGCAGGGTAGTGTGGCCGGTGCACCCAGCGGCTGTCCTCCTCGTGGCCCGGTTCCTCCGCGTAGCGGTAATCGTTGACCTGGCCCACCTCGTCGCCCAGGTACAGAAGAGGGATGCCGCCGGTGCTGAAGGCAACCGAATGGGCCAGGAGAATCCGTTCCACCGCCTCAGCCGGGTTCACCTCCATGCCGCACAGCGACGCCGTCGTGCCTGATATGCGGCAGTCGCCGGTGCGCGGGTTGTCCTGGAAGGGTACGCCGCGGGCGAAGCTGCCGGGGAACCGGTTGACGTAGAAGGAGTTCAGGAAGCGGCGGTGCTCGAAGCCGTTGATGCCCAGCTCGGCCGCGTCCTCGTCCGCGAAGGTCCAGCCGATGTCGTCATGGCTGCGTACATAGTTGACCCATGAGGTGCCTGCCGGGATGTTGTGCCGCCGCTTCAGGGCCTGTGCCAGGAGCGAGGCGTCGCGGGTGGCGAGGGATTCCCAGATGAGCGCCATTTGCAGCGGGTTGTAGGAGATTTGGCATTCGGCGGGGTCGATGTAAAGCGCCACCTCGTCCGGATGCACGATGGCCTCGGACTTGAACAGCAGTGATGGCGCCGCCAGCCGGCATACTGCATTGAAGGCCCGCAGGAGGGTGTGTGCCTCCGGCCGGCTTTCGCAGGAGGTGCCCAGCTGTTTCCAGATGAAGGCCACGGCGTCCATGCGGAGGATTTCCACGCCCTGGTTGGCCAGGAACAGCATCTCGCCGGCCATTGCACGGAAAACATCGGGGTTGGAGTAGTTCAGGTCCCATTGGTAGGTGTGGAAGGTTGCCCAGACCCACCGGCCGTCCGCCATCTGGATGAAGGAGCCGGGGTGGTTCTCCGGGAAGATCTCACGCACGTTCTGCTCGAAGGCGTCCGGCATGGTCCGGTCCGGGTAAATCCAGTAGTAGCCGCTGTATTCGGGGTCGCCGGCGGCCGCTTTGCGGGCCCACTCGTGCTCGTCCGAGGTGTGGTTGAAGATGAAGTCCACCACCAGGCTGATCCCGTTGCTCCGGAGTTCGGCCGCCAGGGAGCGCAACTGCTCCATGGTTCCCAGCTTCGGGTTGACCTGACGGTAGCTGGACACCGCGTAGCCGCCATCGGAGTGCGGCTCGGGTGCCAGGAACAGCGGCATGAGGTGGAGGTAGGTGAGGCCCAGCTCCTTGAAGTAGGGGATCCTGGCGCGCACCCCCTCCAGGCTCTCCGCGTAGCGGTCCACGTAGCAGACGCCGCCCAGCATGGTGTTGGCCTGGAACCAGCCGCTGTCGCCTTCGCGTTGGGAGTCCAGGGCCTTTAATTCCGCCGGCCGCTCCTGCCAGGACCGGGCGCATTGCACAACGAGTGCTGCTAACTGGTCCTGCCAGTCCGGACGGGAATCGTAGAGGGAGCCGAAGAGATCGGCCAAGACCGGCAGGTACTGGTCCAGGCGCTGGCCGAATGCCGGATCCGGGACCAGCCCGTTGCCCCGTTCACGGGACAGTGCTGCCAGCACATGCTCCATCCGAGCTTCGTCCACCTTGGCGGTTTCCTGCATTCGCGCGGCCCCTTCCAACGTCCGCCGGCGGTTCCGGCAACACCACTACGGAAGTATTCCACGTCACCCCCTGGAAGGAGTGTCCGACGGCGGTACATGACTTTTCCGCCGGGCGTCTCCTGGGAGTGGGGTTCTTCGGGCAGCCAAGTTCTCCTACAGTGGGCTTCATGTCCTGCCGTATCAGCGAACTGGTCCTGAACTGCTCCGACCCCGAAGAACTTGCACGGTTCTGGTGCGGGGTCCTTGGCTACGTCGAACTCGACCGTGAGGACGGTGCCATCGAGATCGGCCCGCCCGGCGCCGGCTTTGGCGGTTTGCAGCCCACCATCATCCTGAGTCCCAGCAGCGGTCCGCGGACCGGACGGCTCCCTTTGCACATCGACGTCAACCCCGTGGACCGGGACCAGGACGCCGAGCTGGAACGGCTGCTTGCCCTCGGAGCCCGTCCTGCCGACGTCGGGCAGACCGGCGACGAACCGTGGCACGTCCTTGCCGACCCGGAAGGAAATGAGTTCTGCCTCCTGCGCAAACGGCTTGAGCCCCTGGGCAAGTAAGCCCCGCCGCGCCTAAAGCACGCTGCGGATGGCGTGTTCGAAGCTGGTGACGTGTTCGAGGGCCAGCTTGCCCGCCCGCTCCGCGTCGCCGTCGGCGATCGCCTCCAGCAGCTCGGCGTGCTCTGAGACGTGCTCTGCCACGGCGGGCACTTTCTCAAGAACCATGCACCAGATTCGGGTGGCCAGGTTGTCGTAGCGGATCAGCACATCCTCCAGGTGGGCATTGCCCGCCGCGCGGTAGATGAGCCGGTGGACCTTGATGTCGTACCGCATGAGGTCGTACGGGCTGTCCGTGGTGCCCATCCTCGCGATCGCGGCAGCCGTCTCCCGCAGCTCGGTCCGCAAGGCGGGAGTGGCGAGCTTGGCGGCGCGCCTCGCGGCCAGCGGCTCCAGGGATTCCCGGAGTTCCGAGACGTCGGCGAGTTCGGTGATGTCCACGATGGTGGCGAACGTCCCGCGCCGCGGGTAGGAGACCACAAGGTGGTCGCTTTCGAGGCGCTTCAGGGCTTCCCGCACGGGGGTTCGCCCGATGCCCATCTCTGCTGCGAGCTTCCCGTCGTTGATGGGATCACCGGGGCGGATGTCAAGCATGATGAGCCGGTCCCGAAGATGCCGGTAGGCCCGTTCGGCCAAGGAGAGGTCACCGCCGGCGGTCAGGTGGTTCTCGAGTGTCAGGCTCATAAGGGGCTCCCCGGCTTGCTATTGACTCGTGCGTGATGTGCAACATACTATTGCGTCAGTTCTAATATATCAGTTGCAGATCAGTAATAGATCAACAACTCCAAGCGCTTTCAAGGAGAACCATGCAGAACGTACTGAACGCCTCACTGGCCCAGGTTGACGCTGATGTTGCTGCCGCCGTAGCAAAGGAGCTGGAGCGGCAGCAGTCCACCCTCGAGATGATCGCCTCGGAGAACTTTGCTCCGTCCGCCGTGATGGAAGCCCAGGGCTCGGTCCTGACCAACAAGTACGCCGAGGGCTACCCCGGGAAGCGCTACTACGGCGGCTGCGAGCACGTGGACGTCATCGAGCAGCTCGCCATCGACCGCGTCAAGGCTTTGTTCGGTGCCGAATTCGCCAACGTGCAGCCGCACTCCGGCGCGCAGGCCAACGCTGCCGCCATGTTCGCCCTGCTGAACCCGGGCGACACCATCCTGGGCCTCTCCCTGGCCCACGGCGGCCACCTGACCCACGGCATGAAGATCAACTTCTCCGGCAAGCTCTACAACGTGGTCCCGTACCACGTCCGCGAGTCAGACCTCCGCGTGGACATGGCCGAAGTGGAGCGCCTGGCCCTGGAACACAAGCCCAAACTGATCGTGGCCGGCTGGTCCGCCTACTCCCGCCAGCTGGACTTCGCCGAGTTCCGCCGCATCGCCGACCTCGTGGGTGCCTACCTGATGGTGGACATGGCCCACTTCGCCGGCCTGGTGGCTGCAGGACTGCACCCCAACCCCGTCCCCTACGCGGACATCGTCACCACCACCACCCACAAGACCCTGGGCGGACCCCGCGGCGGCGTCATCATGGCCAAGGAGGAGTACGCCAAGAAGATCAACAGCGCCGTATTCCCGGGCCAGCAGGGCGGACCCCTGGAGCACGTCATCGCTGCCAAGGCCGTGGCCTTCAAGCTGGCCGCCGCCCCTGAATTCAAGGAACGCCAGGAGCGCGTCCTGCACGGCGCCAAGCTGATCGCCGAGCGCCTGCTGCAGTCCGACGTCGGGGCCGCCGGCATCTCCGTGGTCAACGGCGGAACCGATGTCCACCTGGTCCTCGTGGACCTGCGCAACTCCGAACTCGACGGCCAGCAGGGCGAGGACGCGCTGCACCGGATCGGCATCACCGTCAACCGCAACGCTGTCCCGTTCGACCCCCGCCCGCCGATGGTTTCTTCCGGACTGCGCATCGGCACTCCGGCCCTGGCCGCCCGCGGCTTCGGCGCCGCCGAGTTCACCGAAGTCGCGGACATCATCGCCACGGCTCTCATCGCCGCAGCCGGCACCGGCACCCTGGCCGAGGACACCGCCAGCGAACTCCGCAGCCGCGTCACCGCCCTCGCCGACAAGTTCCCCCTCTACCCGCACCTCAACGACGACGCCGCCCTGGCCGCCGCCGAGGCAGACCTGATTGGAGCCGCCCAGTGAGCACGCACCAGCTTCCGGAGCACCCGGACTTCCTCTGGCGGAACCCGGAGCCCAAATCCTCCTATGACGCGGTGGTAGTGGGCGGCGGCGGGCACGGCCTGGCCACCGCATACTTCCTCGCGAAGAACCACGGCATGACCAACATCGCCGTCCTCGAAAAGGGCTGGCTGGCCGGCGGCAACATGGCCCGGAACACCACCATCATCCGGTCCAACTACCTCTGGGACGAGAGCGCCGCCATCTACGAGCACGCCCTCAAGCTGTGGGAAATCCTGCCGGAGGAGCTCGAGTACGACTTCCTCTTTAGCCAGCGCGGCGTGATGAACCTGGCCCACACCCTGGGCGACGTGCGCGAAAGCATGCGCCGGGTGGGCGCCAACAAGCTCAACGGCGTGGACGCTGAATGGCTGGACCCGCAGCAGGTCAAGGAACTCTGCCCCATCCTGAACATCAGCGACAACATCCGCTACCCCGTCATGGGCGCCACCTACCAGCCGCGCGCAGGCATCGCCAAGCACGACCACGTCGCCTGGGCCTTCGCCCGCAAGTGTGACGAAATGGGCGTGGACATCATCCAGAACTGCGAAGTCACCGGCTTCCTGAAGGACGGCAACAAGGTGGTGGGCGTCAAGACCACCCGCGGCACCATCAACACCGAAAAGGTGGGCCTCTGCGCCGCCGGGCACAGCTCGGTCCTGGCCGAAATGGCCGGCTTCCAGCTCCCCATCCAGTCCCACCCGCTGCAGGCCCTGGTGTCCGAGCTCCACGAGCCGGTCCACCCCACCGTGGTCATGTCCAACCACGTCCACGTCTACGTCTCCCAGGCGCACAAGGGCGAACTGGTCATGGGCGCCGGCATTGACTCCTACAACGGCTACGGCCAGCGCGGCTCCTTCCACGTGATCGAGCAGCAGATGGCCGCCGCCGTCGAACTCTTCCCCATCTTCGCCCGGGCCCACGTGCTCCGGACCTGGGGCGGAATCGTGGACACCACGCTGGACGCCTCCCCGATCGTGGGCACCACGCCGGTGGACAACATGTTCGTGAACTGCGGCTGGGGCACCGGCGGGTTCAAGGGAACTCCGGCCGCCGGAATGACCTTCGCCCACACCATCGCTACCGGCGTCCCGCACAAGCTGAACCAGCCGTTCTCCCTGGAGCGCTTCGAAACCGGCGCACTCATCGACGAACACGGCGCCGCCGCCGTGGCCCACTAGCCGCTGCCACCACAGAAAGACAACGCACATGTTGCTGATTCCATGCCCCAACTGCGGCCCCCGGGATGAAACCGAATTCCACTACGGCGGCCAGGCCCACGTGGCGTACCCCGAAAACCCGAACGAACTGAACGACGTGGAGTGGTCCCGGTACCTCTTCTACCGCGAGAACCCCAAGGGCACCTTCGCGGAGCGGTGGGTGCACAGCACCGGCTGCCGCCAATGGTTCAACATGCTCCGGGACACCGTGAGCTATGACATCAAGGCCATCTACCCCATGGGCACGCTCCGGCCGGACCTGGCCGGAAAGCAGACCGCGGAATCCGGCACTGCCAGCACAGCCGCCGACAGCACCACTACCGGGACAGCCGCGCCCGACACCTCAGGCACAAGCATTTCCCACGCCACCCCTGCAGCCCCGGAAGGAGCAGCCCAGTGACTTCCCAGAACGCCCGCCTCGCAACCGGCGGCCGCATCGACCGCACCATCTCCTGGCGTTTCACCGTCGACGGTGAGGAATACACGGGCCACCCGGGGGACACGCTCGCCTCGGCGCTGCTCGCCAACGGCCGCGTCGCCGTCGGTAGCTCCCTCTACGAGGACCGTCCCCGCGGCATTCTGGCCGCCGGCGTGGAGGAACCCAACGCCCTCGTCAAGATCGCTGCCCGCTTCCCGGGCCACGTGGCTGAGTCCATGCTGCCCGCCACCACCGTTTCCCTGGTGGACGGCCTGAAGGCCGAACTGCTGAACGGACTGGGCCGGCTGGATCCTGACGAGGACCGCGCCGAGTACGACAAGAAGTACGTCCACACCGACGTCCTGGTTATTGGCGGCGGCCCCGCCGGCCTGGCCGCGGCCCGCGAAGCCGTCCGCACCGGCGCCCGCGTCATGCTCCTGGACGACCAGCCCGAGCTGGGCGGCTCGCTGCTGTCCGGCTCCACTTCGCCGGAGCGTGCCGAGACCATCGAAGGCAAGCCCGCACTGGAGTGGGTCGCAGACGTGGAGGCCGAACTGGTCTCCGGCGCGGAATCCACTGTCCTGAACCGCACCACGGCGTTCGGCGCGTATGACGCCAACTACGTCATTGCCGTGCAGAACCGCACCGACCACCTCTCCAGCCCCGCCGCCCCCGGCGTGTCCCGGCAGCGGATTTGGCACATCCGTGCCAAGCAGGTTGTCCTGGCACCCGGTGCCCACGAGCGTCCGCTGGTGTTCGAGAACAACGACCGCCCGGGCATCATGCTCGCCTCGGCAGTCCGCAGCTACCTGAACCGCTACGCGGTCGCCGCCGGCCAGCGCGTGGTCATCAGCACCACCAATGACAGCGCCTACGCCCTGGCCGCCGACCTCCAGGATGCCGGTGTCAAGGTCGCCGCCGTTGTGGATGCCCGACCGCAGGTTTCGCCGGCGGCAGCCGCTGCCGTCGAGGCAGGCACCCGGGTGCTGATCGGCAGTGCCGTTGCCAACACGTCGGCAGATGCGGATGGCCGCCTGAATGGCGTCACCGTCCGCAGCATCAACGACGACGGCGAGCTCACCTCGGGCGTCGAGCAGATGGCCTGTGACCTGCTGGCCGTGTCCGGCGGCTGGAGCCCGCTGGTGCACCTGCACTCCCAGCGCCAGGGCAAGCTGCGCTGGGACGAGGACCTCGCCGCGTTCGTGCCGAGCACCGTGGTACCCAACCAGCAGACCATCGGCTCCGGCCGCGGCTCCTTCGCTACCGGAGACTGCGTCACCGAAGGTATTTCCGCGGGTGCATCCGCAGCCATCGCCGCCGGTTTCAGCTCCGCCGTCGAGCCGTCCCCGCTCGGTGAGCCGAAGGCTGCCGCCCCCACCCGCCAGCTGTGGCTGGTGCCGGGGGAGAACGGTACCCCGGACGACTGGCACCACCACTTCGTGGACTTCCAGCGCGACCAGTCCGTGGCCGACGTCCTGCGCTCCACCGGAGCCGGCATGCGCTCCGTTGAACACGTGAAGCGCTACACCTCCATCAGCACCGCCAACGACCAGGGCAAGACCTCCGGCGTCAACGCCATCGGCGTCATCGCCGCGGCACTCCGCACGGCCGGCGAAGCATCACGCGGCATCGGCGACATCGGCACCACCACGTACCGGGCACCGTTCACCCCGGTGGCCTTCTCTGCACTGGCCGGCCGCCAGCGCGGCGAGCTCTTCGACCCCGCCCGCATCACGTCCATCCACCCGTGGCACGTGGCCAAGGGCGCCCTGTTCGAGGACGTGGGACAGTGGAAGCGGCCCTGGTACTACCCGCAGCCGGGCGAGGACATGGACGCTGCCGTGCTGCGCGAGTGCGCCGCCGTCCGTGATTCCGTGGGCTTTATGGACGCCACCACGCTGGGCAAGATCGAGATCCGCGGCAAGGACGCGGGCGAGTTCCTCAACCGCGTCTACACCAACGCGTTCAAGAAGCTGGCCCCGGGTTCGGCACGGTACGGCGTCATGTGCACGCCGGACGGCATGATCTTCGACGACGGCGTCACGCTCCGCCTCGACGAGGACCGCTACTTCATGACCACCACCACCGGCGGCGCCGCCAAGGTGCTGGACTGGCTGGAGGAGTGGCTGCAGACCGAATGGCCGGAACTGGACGTGCACTGCACCTCGGTGACCGAACAGTGGAGCACCATCGCCGTCGTCGGGCCCAAATCCCGCGCCGTGATCGCGAAGCTGGCACCGGAACTTGCCGCCGCCGGCGGCCTGGAGACCGAGGCTTTCCCGTTTATGACCTTCCGGGAAACCACCCTCGCCTCCGGCGTCCGTGCCCGGATCTGCCGGATCTCCTTCTCCGGTGAACTGGCCTATGAAATCAACGTTCCCACCTGGTACGGGCTCAACACCTGGGAAGCGGTGGCCGCTGCGGGTGCCGAGTTCAACATCACCCCGTACGGCACCGAGACCATGCACGTGCTGCGCGCCGAGAAGGGCTACCCCATCGTGGGGCAGGACACCGACGGCACCGTCACGCCGCAGGACGCGGGCATGGAATGGATCGTCTCCAAGGCCAAGGACTTCATCGGCAAGCGGTCCTACTCCAGGGTGGACCAGCAGCGCGAAGACCGCAAGCACCTGGTCAGCGTCCTGCCGGTGGACGGCACGCTGCGGCTGCCCGAAGGCACCCAGCTGGTGGAAAAGGGCCGCTCCACCAACCCGGCCTACGGGCCCGTGCCCATGGAGGGCTTCGTCACCTCCAGCTACCACAGCGCAGCACTGGGCCGGTCGTTCGGCCTGGCCCTGATCAAGAACGGCCGCAACCGCATCGGCGAAACCCTGGTGGCCGCCGCCGGCGACCAGCTGGTGGACGTGGTTGTGGCAGAAACAGTGCTTTTTGACTCAGAAGGGACCCGTAAAGATGGCTGAAACAGCAGCATCCCCCGCCCAGAGCTCCGCGGAAAAGAACCTCTCCGTCCGCATCAGCCCGGCAGCACAGCTGCGGGACGCCTTCACGGCCGGCTCGCTGGCGGGCACGGTGGAACTGTCCGAGCGGCCCTTCCTCACGCTGGTGGGACTCCGGGCTGACGCCGGCTCCGACGCCGGGCAGCGGCTCGCTTCGGTCACCGGCGGCCTGCCCGCGCAGTGTGGCGGCGTTGTGGCCAACGGCGATATCTCGGTCCTCTGGCTGGGACCTGCAGAGTTCCTGGTGGTTGCCCCCACCGAGGCGCACGAGTCCCTGGGCGGCGACCTGATCCAGGCCCTGCAGGACGCCCTGGCCGACGGCCAGGGCCAGGTGGTGGACCTCTCCGCCAACCGGACCACCTTCGAATTGACCGGCCCCCGGGCGCGGGCCGTCCTCGAGAAGGGCTGCTCGCTGGACCTGCACCCCCGGGAGTTCAAGGCCGGGACCGCCTACTCCACCGAGATTGCGAACATTCCCACGATCCTGTGGAAGACGGGCGAGGAGTCCTACCGGATCTTCCCCCGGGCGTCCTTCGCTGAATTCCTGGGCCGCTGGCTCCTGGACGCCATGCGGGAGTATGCCTCACCCGAGGTCCCCTGATGGCGCTCAGCGTCCTTGACCTGTTTTCCGTCGGCATCGGGCCCTCGTCGTCACACACGGTGGGCCCGATGCGGGCGGCGAAGCAGTTCGCCGACGGCTTGAAGGCTGACGGGCACCTCAGCTCCACCGTCCGGGTCCAGTCGGAACTGTTCGGTTCACTCGGTGCCACCGGGCGCGGGCACGGCTCGGACAAGGCCGTTGTCCTGGGGCTGCAGGGCCTGGAACCGGAAACCGTGAACACCTTCACGGCCGATGACCAAGTGGCGGCGGCCGCCCTGGACGCTGAACTCCACATCGCCGGCACCCACCGGGTGGACTTCAACTGGGACGAGGACGTGGTGCTGCACCGGCGCAAGTCCCTTCCGGCCCACCCCAACGGTATGACCTTCCGGGCGCTGGACCATCACGGGTCGGTGCTGAGCGAGCGGAGCTTCTATTCAATTGGGGGCGGCTTCGTGGTGGACGGTGACGCCGAGGGGGCGGACAAGGTGGTGGCGGATGACACCGTCCTGCCCTACCAGTTCAGCACCGCGGACGAACTGCTGGAGATTTGCAGCCGCGAAAACATGTCCATCTCCGACGTCATGCTCGCCAACGAGCTGACTTGGCACACCGAGGCCGAGCTCCGGGAAAAGCTGCTGGGGCTGTGGGCCGTCATGCGCGAATGCGTGGAGAACGGCTGCAACGCCGAGGGCATCTTGCCCGGCGGGCTGAAGGTGCCCCGCCGCGCGCCCGCCCTATACCGCACCCTGACGGCGTCCGCCGCCAGCGCGGAAGCCGCGGCAGCAACGCCGTCGCCCGTCCAGGCACCGGCGGACCCGCTGCTGGCCATGGAGTGGGTGAACCTGTTCGCCCTCGCCGTGAATGAGGAGAACGCCGCGGGCGGGCGCATCGTCACCGCCCCCACCAACGGAGCGGCCGGAATCGTGCCCGCCGTGCTGCACTACTACGTGAAGTTTGTTCCGGGAGCCGACGACGACGGCGTGGTCCGCTTCCTGCTGGCGGCGGCCGCCGTCGGAATCCTTTTCAAGACGAATGCCTCTATTTCCGGCGCCGAGGTTGGCTGCCAGGGCGAGGTGGGCTCGGCCTGCTCCATGGCCGCCGCCGGCCTCTGCGAGGTGCTGGGCGGAACGCCCGCCCAGGTGGAAAACGCCGCAGAGGTGGGTATCGAGCACAACCTGGGCCTGACCTGCGATCCCGTGGGCGGGCTGGTGCAGATCCCGTGCATCGAGCGGAATGCCATCGCCAGCGTCAAGGCCATCAACGCGGCCCGGCTGGCCCTGCACGGGGACGGCAGCCACAAGGTCTCGCTGGACAAGGCCATCAAGACTATGCGCGACACAGGAGCCGACATGAAAACCAAGTACAAGGAAACCTCCCGAGGAGGACTCGCCGTGAATGTGATCGAGTGCTGAGCCATGACTGCCACTGAAACCAATACCCCTGCTCCCCACGCGCGCACCAGCGTGGAGCACGTCCTCACCCTCGACTGCCCGGAAGGGCCGGGCATCGTGCACGCCGTCTCCGGTTTCCTGCTGGAACACGGCTGCGACATCATCGACAACAAGCAGTTTGGTGAGCGGTCCGAGAGCCACTTCTTCATGCGCGTGCATTTCGTCTCCGAGGGGGACGACTCCACGCTGCAGGTCCTGCGGGACTCGTTTGCCCCCGTGGCCGAAAAGTTCGGCATGCGGTGGCAGCTGGAGCGCCAGGGCTCCAAGCGCCGGGTGCTGATTATGGTGTCCAAGTTCGGCCACTGCCTGAACGACCTGCTGTTCCGGGCACGGATCGGCGAGCTGCCGGTGGACGTCGTGGCCGTGGTGTCCAACCACCGGGACCACCAGGCGCTGGTTGAGTGGCACGGCATCCCGTTCCACCACATCCCGGTCACGGCTGCCACCAAGCCTGAGGCTGAAGCCCGGCTCATGGACCTGGTGGACGGGCTCGACGTTGAACTGGTGGTGCTTGCCCGCTACATGCAGGTCCTCAGCGACGAGCTGACCCGCAAGCTGGACGGCCGGGCCATCAACATCCACCACTCGTTCCTGCCCAGCTTCAAGGGTGCCAAGCCCTACCACCAGGCCTATGCCCGCGGGGTCAAGACGGTGGGCGCCACGGCGCACTACGTCAACGCTGAGCTGGACGAGGGACCCATCATCGCCCAGCAGGTGGTGGAGGTCGACCACACGCACGGTCCCGAGGATCTGGTGGCCGCAGGCCGCGATACGGAATGCAAGGCGCTCTCCAATGCGGTCCGCTGGCACTGCGAAGGAAGGGTCATCCTGCAGGGGAACAGGACCGTGGTGCTCCGGTAACGGTACAGCACAGCAAGCACCGCCGGCCGCAACGGCCTGATGGGCTAAGCCCATCATGCCCCTGCCTGGCGCCCACCGGCGCCAGGCAGGGGCATCGTGCGTTAAGCAGTGCGCCCGGTGCACCGCACGGGGTTCCTTTCCACCTCCCTGGCCGCCCTCCAGGCGGTTCACGGCAACGTCCTGTTTGCGGGCTCCGACATCGCCAACGGATGGGGCGGATTCATTGACGGCGCCATTGAAAGCGGCATGGAGGCCTCGCTTGAGGCTGCTTCCCTGCTGGCTCGTCCGCGCGGCGCTGCGCTGACCGACAATAACTGATCGCTGCAGGACAAAGCGCTGCGGAAGTCCTTTGCCAAGCTGGATTCCACAGACATTCCCCCCACTCATGACCGCTAAGAAGGATTCAATGAGTATTTCCAGTTCCGAGTCCCGGACCACTGACGCTCCGGTCAACGAGCATTCCACTGCCCTCCGTGCCGGCAGCATCGGCGTGCTGGGCATCCTTTTCTTCGTCCTCTCGGCACAGGCGCCGCTGACGGGCATTGTAGGCGCCTCACCGCTCGCCGCAGCGCTCGGCAATGGTGCCGGCGCACCGGGCGCCTACCTCATCGTGGGCATCATCATCGTCATCTTCGCGGTGGGTTTTGTGGCCATGAGCCGCAGGATCCAGGCCAACGGCGCCTTCTACGCCTACGTGACCGCCGCGTTTGGCAGGAAGACCGGGGCCGGTGCCGCCTGGCTTGCGCTGCTTGCGTACAACACGGTCCAGGCCGCGATGTACGGGCTGTACGGGGCCGTGTTCTCGGGATTGCTGGCCTCCGTGGGCCTGGAGGTCCCGTGGTGGCTGCTGGCCCTGGCCACCATGGCCGGCGTGCAGGTGCTGGGTTCGCTGAACATCGAACTCGGCGCCCGGATCCTGGCCCTGCTGGTGGGCCTGGAAGTCATTGTGCTGCTGCTGTTCGGCATCACCGTGCTGTTTCGGGGCGGGGGACCGGAAGGCCTGAGCCTTGCGGCATCCTTCTCGCCCGAAGCCATTGGCGCCGGAGCCCCAGGAGTCGCCATCATGTTCGCCGTGGCGTCCATGTTCGGCTTCGAATCCACCGCCATCTACTCCGCGGAGGCCAAGGACCCGCACCGTACCGTTGCACGGGCCACCTATCTGTCCGTAGGTGTCATCGCAGTGTTTTTCTCCTTCATCTCCTGGATGCTGGTCAGCTACTACGGCCCGTCGCGGGTCATGGATGCAGCGGGCGCCGCCCTCGAATCCGGGGACGCCACCGTCTTTGTCCTGGGGCCCATGGTGGAACTCTTCGGTCCCTGGGCGGGTGTGGTTGCCGGCGTCCTGCTGGTCACCTCGCTGCTGGCCGGCATTATCGCCTTCCACAACGGCATCAACCGCTACCTCCACTCGCTGGCCCTGAACGGTTCCATGCCTGCAGTCGTGGCCAGGACCAACCGCCACAGGGCACCCGCCGTGGCTGCCTGGATCCAGACCGGCGCCGCCGTCGTCCTCGTTGCCCCATTCGCCTTGCTCGGCCTGGATCCGGTGCTGAGCCTTTTCTCCTGGTTCAGCGGACTTGCCGTGGCAGCACTGCTGGTGCTTTACATCCTCTGCTCTGTGGCCGTCGTCGGGTTCTTCCGGAGGGAGCCGGCCGGAGGCCAGCGATGGCAAACCCTGGTGGCTCCGTCGCTTGCCGCCCTTTTGCTGGCCTGGATCCTGTTCCTGGTGGTCAGCAACTTCACATCGCTGATCGGCGGCAGCACGGAAACGGCGGTGGCCCTGTTGGTGGCTGTCCCCATCGTCTACGTGGCCGGTGTGCTGGTTGAAGGGCAGGTCCAGCGCCGGCATGCCGCCGCCAGCCTCGGCCACGGAACCGCCACTGCCGGCAACCCCACCCTTTAGTGCGACCTTTTCCCGGCAGGACCGGGAGCCATTTTTCCACTGGCCCGGCGGGGAGCAGCAGGCCCCCGGCGGGCCAGTCCGTGCGCCAGCACAAATAAGGCAACCAGGGCCACCGCCGCCAGCCCCGCCGCCCCGCTCCCGGATGGCCACAGCCCGGTCATGCCCAGGAATGCCGGCACGCTCGCAGTCACCTGGCTGGTCAACACGAGGCTCCAGCCGATAAACGGATCCAGCCGGCTAATGCCCAGGGCCATGGAGGCAAAAAACAGCGCCCACAGCACGGACCAGCACAGCCACAGTACGCCGAGCAGCGGGTCGGTGCCGACCCATGCTGCCGCGAGGAGGAGTCCCACGGCTCCCACCATCCCGCAGAACCACCCGAGGCCTTTCGAGCCAAGATCCAGCAGGACGTCCAGCCCCACATAGGCGTAGGTGGTGCCGAACAGGAACATTCCGGCGGCCGTCAACGGCTCTGCGCCGTTGCCCGCGGACAGGTAGGCGACGCCGAGCACCAGTTGGACGCAGCCGACCAGGAGGCTGAAGACTCCGGAGTCCCGTTGTGGAAGGAACCCCAGCATACTTAGCCCGTTGACCAGGAGGGCAGCACCGGAGAGCAGCAGGCAGATGTAGGGCATCAGTTGGTCCTCCGGGCGCAGGACTGGAGGCGGGCAGTTTTCATGGAGCGAAAGAAGAATGTCACAATACGGATAGTAGGTGCCTGTGCTCCGGGTACATGCAAGGCATCGGTCATAATTCGGATAAGTTGAAGAAACAAGTTTTAGCGGCGGGCGGTACCGACATGCCGTCCAGAGGTTAGGAAACAGTTCATGGATGCACGGCTGGAGGCCATCAGGGATACCGTCCTGGCAAGGAATCCCGGCGAAGCGGAGTTCCACCAGGCTGTGGTGGAGGTCTTTGAAAGCCTCGGCCCCGTCCACGACAGGCACCCTGAATTCCTGGACGCCGCCATCCTGGAGCGCCTCTGTGAACCCGAGCGCCAAATCATCTTCCGCGTGCCGTGGACGGACGACGCGGGTCGCGTGCAAATCAACCGGGGATTCCGGGTGGAGTTCAACTCCGCGCTGGGACCCTACAAGGGCGGGCTTCGGTTCCACCCGTCCGTCTACCTGGGCATCGTGAAGTTCCTGGGCTTCGAGCAGATCTTCAAGAACGCCCTTACCGGCATGCCGATCGGCGGCGGCAAGGGCGGCTCCGACTTCGACCCGCGCGGCCGCAGCGACGCCGAGGTGATGCGGTTCTGCCAGTCCTTCATGACCGAGCTGTACCGGCATATCGGCGAATACACAGACGTCCCGGCCGGTGACATCGGCGTGGGCGGACGTGAAATCGGCTACCTCTTCGGCCAGTACAAGCGCATCACCAACCGGTACGAATCCGGGGTACTGACCGGCAAGGGGATCTCCTGGGGCGGCTCGCTGGTGCGGCCCGAGGCCACCGGCTTTGGCACGGTGATCTTCACCCAGGAGATGCTGAAGACCCGCGGAACTTCCTTCGACGGCCAGCGTGTGGTGGTCTCTGGCTCCGGGAACGTGGCCATCAACGCCATAGCCAAGGCCCGGGCCCTTGGCGCCACCGTGGTAGCCTGCTCCGACTCCTCCGGCTACATCGTGGACGAGGCGGGGATCGACGTCGCTCTCCTGCGCGAGGTCAAGGAAGTGGAACGCGGCCGGCTCAAGGATTACGCGGCCCGCCGTCCCGGCGTTTCCTATGTGGAAGGCGGGTCGGTGTGGGACGTTGACGCGACCGTGGCGCTGCCATGCGCCACGCAGAACGAGCTCGACGGCGGTGCTGCCGCCAGGCTGGTGCGGAGCGGTCTGGTTGCGGTGGGCGAGGGGGCCAACATGCCGTCCACCCGCGACGCCGTCGCCGTCTTCCAGGAGGCCGGGGTGCTCTTTGGCCCCGGCAAGGCCGCCAACGCCGGCGGCGTGGCCACCTCGGCCCTGGAGATGCAGCAGAACGCGAGCCGGGATTCGTGGTCCTTTGAGCACACGGAGGAACGCTTGACGGACATCATGGTGGGAATCCACCACCGCTGTGCGGCCACTGCCGACGAGTACGGGGATCCGGGAAACTACGTCCTGGGCGCCAATATCGGCGGTTTCGTCAAAGTGGCGGAAGCCATGCTGGCGCAGGGCTTGATTTAGCGGGATGGTCTAGCCGCCCCGCCGCCAGTCGCTCGGTGAGGCGCCGAAGGCGTCCCGGAAGGCCCGGCTGAAGTGCGCGGCGTCCAGGAAACCCCACCGCGCGGCGATGGCCCCTACCGGTTTTCCGGCGTGCAGCGGGTCCCGCAGGTCCCGGCGTGCACCGTCCAGGCGCTGGCTTCGGATCCAGCTGGCCACCGTGGTGCCGGACTCGTGGAAGACGTTGTGCAGGTGCCGGGTGGAGATGAAGTGCGCTGCGGCAATGCTGGCCGGTGACAGCATCGGGTCCGAAAGGTTGGCTTCTATGTATTCCCGGATGGACACGGCAAGGAGTGCCTGCGGCTTCATCCGGTCCGGGGTTATGTCCATCTCGGCATGCAGCATGGTGGAGACCAGGTCGAGGACGTTGGTTGCCAGCCGGGAGCCGCTGGGGCCGTTCAGGACCTCGAGATTCCAGGCGAGCTGGCGGATGAATTGCCCAACGATTCCGCTGAGGCCCGTGGCGTCCATGCGGACGGCAGCGAGCTGTCCCACGTACTCCGTTGGCAGTGACAATGCATCGCAGGGAAACATCACCACCATGAGCCGTGCCTGATCCTCGAAAGTGAGCGTGTAGGGCCGGTTGGTGTCGTAAATGGCAAGGTCTCCGGGCCGCAGGACCGCCTCGCGATTGTCCTGGACCAGCAGGCCGGTGCCCTCCAGTTGCAGGTTCAGCTTGAAATAGCGCTCGTTGGCCTGGGCGATTAGCGCAGGCGTGCGGTGCACCTCGTGGGACGTGGCGCTGACTTCCACAATGGACATCCTGTCCAGCACGCGGGAGCGCATCTGCCCGCGGAAGCT
Organism: Arthrobacter sp. K4-10C; assembly: GCF_059090085.1. Classification (NCBI taxonomy): domain Bacteria; kingdom Bacillati; phylum Actinomycetota; class Actinomycetes; order Micrococcales; family Micrococcaceae; genus Arthrobacter; species Arthrobacter sp. K4-10C. The sequence continues at coordinate 118,351 of NZ_JBNHFI010000008.1, forward strand.
GTCAGTGTCCCCAGTCCTTGCCGCAAGCGGCACGAAGGATTCGGCCACCAGGTGCTTCCAGTGGTCGAAGGATATGGCGGTGCGGGTTGTGAGGTTTTGGTCGGCGGCCCCGGCCGCTGACTGGACTGCGTTTGCTGCTGGCATGGATGATCCTGACGACAACGGATGGCCATCTGACGTTTCCCCCGGAAGCTGTGTCCTGGGACACAGTCCAATCAGGCTAGCGCCGGGCAAACTTTTTTTCAACAGTCGTCGAAAAACACCCAGGGCCCCCATGGGGGCACGGCGGCTACGCGTTTTTGCCGCGGGCTGCCACCCGCCAGCGGTCCACCAGGTTCCCGTTGCTGGTGACGGCAACATCATCGACCAGGTTGATGGCCAGGCAGACGTGGTTCGGGATGACGCGGAGGCGTGCGCCCAGCGAAGGCGGGGCTTCCCGGCTGTGCCACTCCACGGTGGCGTGGTGCTCCGAAAGGACGGTGATCCTCGCCTCCGGATGATCGATCAGCCGCCCGTACCCGCTGGCCCAGGCGGGCCGGTCGCTGCCCAGGACCTTGCTGCCGGCATCGATGATGAACCGCTCCGGGGCGCCAGGTTCCACGTCGTGGCGGCTCACCACGGTGGCGGCCACCGTAAGTGCGATGTCCCCTGCCTCGCACCGGCCCAGCTCCAGCTGCTGGGCGTCGCCGAAGACGTAGACGCCCGGGCGCACCTCCGTGGCAGCGGAACTGTCGGTGAGCAGGGCGGTGGGGGTTGAGCCCCCGCTTCGCACCCTCGGATGGAAGCCGGCTGCCGCCAGTGCTTCCGCTGCGAGCAGGAGCGCCTCCTGCTCCTGCGCCAACGCCTTAGCCGGCATGCCCGGGGCGTAGCTGTGGCCGGGAAAGGTGAAGATGCCCGCAACGTCCAGGCCGGCGTCGGAAGCTGCCCGCGCAACCAGCGCTGCCCCTTCCGGGCGGACGCCGCTGCGGTGATGGCCGCTGTCGATCTCCACCAACACGCTGACGCTCCCCGCAGCCCGTCCAAGGGCGTGTCCGAGCCGGGCGGCGCCCGAGGCGGAGTCCACGCCGACGGCAACCGCCGCCTTGTCCGCCAGGCGCCGGAGCCGATCAGCCTTCCGGTCCGACATCCATAAGGGGTAGGCGATGAACAGGTCCTCCGCTCCGGCCGCTGCGAAGACTTCCGCCTCGCCGATGGTTGCCACCGTCAGTCCCGTGGCGCCGGCCGCAAGCTGGCGGGCTGCAATCTCCGGGATCTTGTGTGTCTTGGCGTGGGGGCGAAGGGTGAGCCCGTTGGCGCGGACAGTGTCCGCCATGCGGGTGATGTTCCTGTCGAGGATGTCGAGGTCAACCAGGATGTCCGGAGTTTCGACGTTTTCGGGAATCGTCATCTGCGGTGTCAGGCGGTGAGCAGGGCAAGGTAGCCGTCGAGCTGGGCGGCATGGCCAAAGTCCGCCCGGCCTTCCGGCGCCAGGGCCGCCTCGATCTGCGCGCCGAGCAGCATGTTCAGGAGCTGGCCGGCAAGGACGGAATCGTCGACGGCGGCGCGGACGTCGCCGCTGTCCCGCGCCTCTGACAAGAATCGCCGGATGGTATGCAGCCAGGCATCCATGGACTCCTGGTGGATCTGCGCCTTCCGGGGGTCATTGACGGCTTTCTGCCAAAACGGGAGGACGATCCGCGCTTCATTGATGCGCTCCTCATCCAGGGGGAGTACTTCCCGGCAGAAGGCCTGAAGTGCTTCGAGGCCGGTTTTTCCCGCAGTCACCTCCGCGATCCGTTCGTTGGTCCGGTTGAACACGTGGCCGAAGGCAAACTCAAGGAGGGTGTCCTTGGTAGGGAAGTAGGGTTTGAGAGCCCCATTGGCAAAACCGGCCTCCATGGCGATCTCCCGCATAGTGGCCCCTTCAAGTCCCTGCCGGGCGATGATCCGCCACGTGGCATCCACGAGTTCCAGACGGCGCTCGTCATGGTCAACTATCTTCGGCACCGCGGCCACTCCCAGGAATTTCTTCGATCAGCTCTTGTGAGCCATGTTACGGACGTTTATTCTCTACAAGTATAGAAAATAAAAAACCAGTGACCGCCAGCGGTCCGGACAAAGGTTTCACATGACTCTTGCACCAGCCCACATTGCATCCGCATTCAGCCTGGCGACCGCGCCGGAAATACTTGAGGCGCGGTCCATCCTGCAGGCCGCAGGGCACCTCCAGCCGCAGCACCGCATCGCATACCTGGGCCTCCTGGAGCCACCACGGGGCGCGGCAGCGCATGAAGCGGACCGCCGCTTCCGCGTCTTCATCCACGACGTCTCCGGCGCGGCGCCGCACGACGTCATCGTCTCGGTAACGCAGCAAAAGGTGCTGTCCGCCGTCGAACTCGATACCGCGGCGACCGGCGAATTGCCGGTCCTTGAGGAGGAATTCGAGCTGGTGGAGTCCCTCCTTGCCGCCGACGCACGCTGGCTCAAGGCTTTGGGGGACCGGGGCCTGGATGTTGAAAAGGTGCGTGTGGCGCCGCTTTCGGCGGGCGTCTTTGGATATGCCGAGGAGAAGGGCCGCCGGATCCTGCGGGGCCTGGCGTTCGTCCAGGACTTCCCCGAGGACAGCGCGTGGGCGCATCCCGTGGACGGTCTGGTGGCCTACGTGGACGTGGTGAACAAGGAGGTCACCCAAGTGCTGGACCTCGGTCCCATGCCGGTCCCGGCCGAGCACGGCAACTACACAGACCCCGAGTTGACCGGTCCGCTGCGGACCACCCAGAAGCCGATCAGCATCACCCAGCCGGAAGGCCCCAGCTTCTCGGTCACGGGCGGCAACCATGTGGAGTGGGAGAAGTGGAGCGTGGACGTCGGCTTCGATGTCCGCGAAGGGGTTGTCCTGCATAACGTCGCCTTCGACGACGGGGACCGCAGGCGGCCCATCATCAACCGCGCCTCCATCGCCGAAATGGTGGTCCCGTACGGCGATCCCTCGCCCATCCGGTCCTGGCAGAACTACTTCGACACCGGCGAGTACCTGGTGGGCCAGTATGCAAACTCGCTGGAGCTGGGCTGCGACTGCCTGGGCGACATCACCTACCTCAGCCCGGTCATCTCGGACGCCTTCGGCAACCCCCGGGAGATCCGCAACGGCATCTGCATGCACGAGGAGGACTGGGGCATTCTCTCCAAGCACTCCGACCTGTGGTCCGGCATCAACTACACCCGCCGCAACCGCCGCCTGGTGATCTCCTTCTTCACCACCATCGGCAACTACGACTACGGCTTCTACTGGTACCTCTACCTGGACGGCACCATCGAGTTCGAGGCCAAGGCCACCGGCGTCGTTTTCACCTCCGCCTTTCCTGAAGGCGGTTCGGACAACATCTCCCAGCTCGCCCCGGGCCTGGGCGCGCCTTTCCACCAGCACCTGTTCAGCGCACGGCTGGACATGGCCATCGACGGGCTCACCAACAGGGTGGAAGAGGAGGACGTGGTCCGCCAGGCCATGGGCCCGGGCAACGAGCGTGGCAACGCCTTCTCCCGCAAGCGCACGGTCCTCACCCGCGAATCCGAAGGGGTCCGTGAGGCCGACGCCCGCGCAGGCCGGACCTGGATCATCTCCAACCCCGAATCCCGCAACCGCCTGGGGGAGCCGGTCGGCTACAAGCTGCATGCCGAAAACCAGCCCACCCTGCTGGCCGACCCCGGATCCTCCATCGCCAGCCGGGCCGCGTTTGCCACCAAGGACCTCTGGGTCACGCGCTACGCCGAGGAGGAACGCTACCCCACAGGCGACTTCGTGAACCAGCACGCCGGCGGGGCAGGGCTGCCCGAATACGTGGCACAGGACAGGAATATCGACGGCCAGGATATCGTCCTCTGGCACACCTTCGGCCTGACCCACTTCCCCCGGGTGGAGGACTGGCCCATCATGCCCGTGGACACCGTCGGCTTCAAGCTCCGCCCCGAGGGCTTCTTCGACCGCAGCCCCGTCCTTGACGTCCCGGCCAACGCCAATCCGACGTCGGCCTGCCACAGCGCGGGTGCCGGAGGGGGCAACGCCGGCGCCGGCGGCTGCCACTAGCGGCCAGGTCCAGGAAAAGTGACGACGACGACGGCGGCGGGACGGGTCCGGGCAGCCGGGCCCGTCCTGCATCCACGGTTATGCGCGCTTGTGACCGCCATGTCCTGCGTGGTTCATGGCTGGCTCGCCGCCTCCGGCCACCACAGCCCGTGGCTGGCCCTCCTGATGACGGCGCTCGCCGCCGTCTGCGTCCCATGCACCTTCCACATCTGGCGCCATGGCAGCGTGGGTGCACTCCACCGGGTAACAGCCGCGGCCGTGGCGATGGCCATCCTTCATGCCGCGCTGCTGCTGGGGCCGGGCGGTGCGGGGCACGTCCACGGCGGGGGTCCGGCGTCGTCCGCTGCCGGCCCGGCCGGAAGCGCGCAGTTGCTGCTGGTCATTGGGCTGGAGATAACGACGGCGATGCTCGCCGCCACGCTCGTGGCCCGGCTGCGCGGATCCGGCCGGGAAGGGTGCACTGCGTGAGAGCGGTACCGCGCCCGAGCCCGTAGCGCGTACCCTAATGCGGTTCCCTGGCCGGTTCCCCGGCCCTGCGCGGAGCGATAGTCATTTCGGCGACGCGTTCCAGCCGGGGATGCAGGTCGTCGCCGCCGTCCACCACGCCCCGCTGCCACCACAGCTTCAGCCCCTCAGCAGCAATCTCGAGGCAGGCCAGGTTGTTGTCGAACCATGGACCCTTGACCGTGGACCAGCGGAAATCCAGGTCCGGAACCTTGGCCGAACGGGCGGCAAGCGCCCCGAGGGGGGTGGCCAGGCCGTAGGACATGACCGCGCCGAAGGACCTCAGCAGCCGGGGCAGCGGGTTGCGTATGGGGGAGCAGACTGCCTGGACAATCCTGCTTCCGGAACTGCGCTCCACCTCCGAGATGTAGGAAAAGTGGACATCGCCGGAGAGGAAAGTGACTGTCTCCGGCGCCGGACCGCGCCGGCCGTCTGCTACCTCCCCGGCCATTGCCGCCACCTGCCGGAAGCTCTTTTCGAAGGCCGCCCAGTGCTCCAGGTCGAACGCCTGCCGCAGTTTCTCGCCCGCCCGCGACGCGAGCTTTCCCCATGCGCCTTCGGAGACCGCCTCGTCCCACGACTCCAGATGGTGCAGTCCCATCGGGAGCAGGAACGGCAGGGACGTGGCCAGCAGCAGGTGGCGGAAGCCGCCGCGCATGCGCTCATCCAGCCAGGCCATTTCGGCGTCGTCCAGCAGGGCGCGGCGGTCCGGCGCCAGGTTCCGGGCGGCCCGCGAATCCACCACAATGAGCCGGGTATCGCCAAAATCGCGGCAGAAGCTCCACCGGTATGCTTCCGGATGGCGGTCCGCGCGTTCGGCAAGGCTGTCCAAGTCGGTGCTGATGTCGGGCTCGGTTCCGTCCGGATGCGCGGCGAGGACCTGCCAGATGGGGTCCGCGGCGCGCTCCTGCGGTGAAAGGTTTCCCAGATGCTGGTACACCCAGTAGGACGCAAGGCCAGCGACGATCCGGCGGTGCCACCATTGCTTGTTGTGCATCGACTCCCGCCACGTCCTGGAGGAATTCCAGTCATCCCGGATGTCGTGGTCGTCAAAGATCATGGCGCTCGGCAGGGTGGAGAGGAGCCAGCGGTTGGCGGGATCGGACCACGCAAGGAAGTAGAGGTGGGCGTATTCCTCGTAGTCCTGCAGTTCTTCGCCCGGGGGCTTCTTGATGTCCCGGCGGGATTTGATGAACTCCTGCATCTGCCGGCTGGTGGCGTCGGCGTAGACCTGGTCGCCGAGGAACGCCACCAGGTCAGGCCACCGCTCAGATGTCCCGGACATCATCTCCAGCGCGTAGGCCCGCAGAGCATCCACGCCATGCGTGCGGTTGCCGGAGGCATCATGCAGGACGCTGGTCCGGCAGGAACCGAACGCCAGCCGCAGCGGCTTGCCCGGTTTGAGCGTGGCGATCACCGGCGGCGGGAAGCCCTGCCCCGGTTCCGGCCAGACCTCGCGGCCGTCGATCTCCACCGTGTAAGGCGTCACCGTCCCGGGCTCAAGCCCCCTGATGTCAACCAGCGCGTAATGGTGTCCGTGGACTGCGAAGGTGCCTGCTTCCCACTCCGCGCCGCCTGCCCGAACCGTCACCTGGGCGGAATCCCGGGTTTCAACCCAGATGCTCGCCGTCGTCTGATCCACGAACCGCATCATGGGGCCTAGTACCAGCGCTGATGAAGTCATCTCTCAGTTGTACCCGCTGCGGCGCGGTGCGGCTATGGGGAAAGCCGCAACTGTCGTCCTAGGCCTCTTCGAACCATTCCCGCGAGGGGTTCGTCACCACCGGGGTCGAGCGCTCCAGTCCGGGCTGTGCGGCCCACCGCACGCCGTTGGCCAGCACCCGCTGGATCTGCGGGTGATGGTACACAGGGTATTCCTGGTCCCCGGGGCTGAAGTAGAAGATGCGCCCCTTGCCGCGGGTGAACGTGACGCCGGAACGGAACACCTCGCCGCCGGCGAACGAGCTGATGAAGATCAGGTCGTCCGGGTCCGGGATGTCGAACAGCTCCCCGTACATCTCCTGCTCCGGGATGACGATGGGGTTGTCCACGCCCTCAGCGATGGGATGCGACGGCTTCACGGTCCACACGAGCTCGCGTTCGCCGTCGTTCCGCCACGCCAGCGAACAGCTGGTGCCCAGCAGCCGGGTGAATATCTTGGCGAAGTGCCCCGAATGGAGCACGATCAGTCCCATCCCGCCCAGGACATGGCGCTGGACGCGTTCGACGACGGCGTCGCTCACCTCGTGGTGCGCAACGTGTCCCCACCAGAGCAGGACGTCCGTATCGGCGAGCACCTCCTCGCCGAGGCCGTGCTCATCGTCGGTGGCGAGGACCGCCGTCGTAATATCCGCCTCAGGGTAGCAGGAGCGGAGCCCCGCGGCGATGGCGCCATGGATGCCGTCAGGGTAGATCTCCCCGATATGGGCTGGCTCGTTGTTTGCCTCATGGACGCCTTCGTTCCAGACCCGGATCCTCAATTTTTCTCCCATCAGAGACGAACCTCCCTTTGCTCCCGCGCGGACTGGTAGCACGCGTCGATAATCTGTGCCCGGTAGAGCGCCAGGGATCCGTCATGCTCACCCCAGACCTGTTCCCCGCCGCGCACGGCAGTCACAAAATCCTCCACCACTGCATCGTGCGCCCGGCCCGGGACAACGGGAGGCACATAATCCGCGCTCTCGCCTTGTTTCTCGGTGAATACCCGAAGCTGGCCGACCTGCGGGAAAGGTGCCCCCTGGACCTTGAGCTCAGCGCCGCCGTCGGTCCCGTAGACCGTGAAGTCCAGCAGGTCATCCGTTTCCCGGTACGTTGCCCAGCTTGCCTCGATCAGCAGCGTCCGCCCGCCCTCCAGCCGCAGGAACGCGAAAGCGAAGTCTTCCACTTCGAAGGCGTGGCTGGAGGCCAGGGCCGAGTAGGCGCTGCCGCCGCCCCGCCCCTGGGGGCCCAGCTCAGAGTGGGTGGCGGCGGACACGGCCAGCACTTTCGGTTCGCCGAGGAGGTGCAGGGCATAGTCAAGGGCATGGACGCCGATGTCCGCGAGGGGTCCGCCGCCCGCCAGCTCGGGATTGGTGAACCAGCTGCCCAGCGTCGGAATGCCGGAACGGCGCAGCCAGGACGCCTTGGCGTAGTACGGACGGCCCAGGCCGCCGGCGTCGATGACTTCCTTGAGTGCCTGGATGTCGCCGCGGCGGCGGTGGTTGAAGGCGACGTCCAGGACGCGCCCCGCCTTGCGGGCCGCTTCAACCATGGCCTGGCCCTCGACGGCGTTGCGGGCGATGGGCTTCTCGCTCAGGACGTGCAGGCCCCGTTCGAGGGCCGCAACGGCGATGGGTGCATGCAGGAAGGTGGGCACTGCCACACTGATGGCGTCCAGGCCGCCGTGGTCCAGCATGTCCTTCCAGTCCGCGAATGCGTGGGGGATGGCGTACTCGGCCTGGAGCGAGGTCCGGAGGTCCTGTTCCATTCCCGCCAGCGAGACGATGCGGACGCCCGGAAGAGCGTCGTAGGCCTTGAGATGCTGCTGCCCCGCCCAGCCGATGCCGACGACGCCGACCCTCAGTTCTGTGGCGGGTGCTTCTCCGGGGGCGGCTGGCTGCTGGCCGGCGGACTGCTGGTTGTTCAAGGGTTGCTTCCTTTGGGTTGGGATTTACCACGCGCGTCGGATGTAGTTGGAATCGATTCCACGCCGGGACCAAATGTGTTGCCCGGGAGTTTTTGGAATCGATTCCAAAATTCTTGCAGTGCCTGCTCCGGGCTGTCAACCCTTCTCAGCGCGCAGTCGAATCCCGTACCACCAGCTGGTGGGGGAGCAGGGTCCGGCCGCGGCGGGGCACCCCCTGCCCGGTCATTCGGTCGAAGAGCGCTTCGAAGGCCAGGCGGCCCATGTCGTACGCCGGCTGCCTGATGGTGGTCAGTTCCGGGATGCACATCTCCGCCTGGATTGAGTCATCAAAACCGGCAACGGCAACATCGTCCGGCACCGCCAGGCCCGCGTCGGTGATTTCCCGGACGCACCCGGCGGCAACGGTGTCACTGCCGCAAAAGACAGCGTCCGGCAGCGGGTCCATGGCCAGCAGTTCCCGGGTGAGGCGGCGCCCGGCGTGGAAGTCGAACCCGCCGCCCGCGAACAGCATGTGTCCGGGTGCCAAACCTGCCTCCGCGAGCGCGGCGCGGAAGCCTTCCTCGCGCAGCCTCCCTGAACGGGCCCCCCTGTTGCCGATCATGCCCAGCCGCCGGTTGCCGGTTGCGATCAGGTGCCGGGTGATGTCGAACGCGGCCTGCCGGTCATCGATGGAAACGCCGAACGCCGCCTCGGAGTCTCCCACTTCGCACAACTGCACAACGCTGAGCTGGGTGGCCACTGCCTCAACCTCGTCATCGGGCATGGTCGGCGAAAACAGGAGCAGCCCATCCACGGAGCCGTTGCGCAGCATGTCCACCAGCTGTTGTTCCCGCTCCGGGTCCCCCGACGTTGGGGCGATGAGGCTGACATAGCCGGACAGGGCAGCGGCGTCGCCCACCCCACGGAAGGCCTCGCTGATGACGGGCGAGTCCAGGTTCTTCGCGAGGGCCAGGATCCGCATGGTCCGGTCGCGCCGCAGGTCGCGGGCGGAGGCGAGGGGGCGGTAATTGAGCTGGCGGATGGCTCCTGCCACCTTTTCCCTGCTCGATGCGCTCACGGCAGGACTTCCGTTCAGGACCCGGGAGACAGTCCCCACAGACACTCCCGCCGTCCGGGCGACGTCCTGCACTGTCGCTCTCGCCATGTCTGCTTCTGTCCTTCCGCGGCGGGCTTGCCGTGCATGCCCGGGTTTTCCCAGCTTAGCCGCCCGGGGGCTGCGGCTGCCGGGGCCCATGCACGACGTGGATGACTGAAACCGTCATTTAACACACCCGAAACCCAGCCAAAAATGCCCGCCATACAGTTGGAACCAGACGGCAATAGCCGCCTCCGCCGACCGTGGTACTGACTCCGCCTTTCTCCTCCGGAGTGGCTCTGACAGGCAATTTCCGTTCTCTCCTCGCATCACGAAAGGGGTTTCCCAATGGATTCGGGAAATGTCGCTTGGATTCTGGCCAGCGCAGCGCTGGTCTGCATGATGATCCCCGCCCTGGCCCTGTTTTACGGGGGCATGGTGGGTTCGCGCCGCATTCTCAACATGATGATGATGTGCTTCGGCGGTGCCAGCCTGGTGGCCGTCCTGTGGGCCCTGTTCGGTTACTCGCTGGCTTTCGGCAACTCAGTGGGCGGGCTGGGGCTGATCGGTGACGTCACAGAGTTCCCCGGCATGGGGCAGCTGCTGGCCGCGGACGAGGGGGCGTCCATCCCGGTCATCCTGTTCGCCGCGTTCCAGTTGTTCTTCGCCTGCGTCACCACCGCCCTCGTTGCCGGCGCGGCGGCAGGGCGCATGAAGTTCGGCGCCTGGATGCTGTTCGCAGGTATCTGGGCCACCGTTGTCTACTTCCCCATTGCGCACTGGGTGTTCGCCTTCTCTTCGGCGGACGGCAGCGTGACCGGCGGCTGGATCGCCAACGGCATCAAGGCCATCGACTTCGCAGGCGGCACGGCCGTGCACATGAACGCAGGGGCTGCCGCCCTTGCCCTGGCACTGGTCCTCGGCAAGAGCTCGGGCTGGCCCAAGATGGAGCACACCAAGCCGCATAGCCGGCCGCTGGTCCTCGTGGGCGCGGGCCTGCTGTGGGTCGGCTGGTTCGGTTTCAACGCCGGCTCGGCACTTTCCGCCGGCCAGTCGGCGTCGGTCGTTTTCCTGAACACCGCCGTGGCAGCCTCCGCCGGCCTCCTCGCGTGGGCGCTGGTCGAACGCCTCCGCCACGGAGCGGCCACCAGCATGGGCGCCGCGTCAGGCCTCATCTCCGCGCTGGTCGCCATCACCCCCGCCTGTGGTTCGGTCAGTCCGCTGGGTGCAGTCGCCATCGGCCTGATCGCCGGCGCGGTTTGCTCGCTTGCGATTGAATTGAAGTTCCGGCTCGGCTTCGACGACTCGCTCGACGTCGTCGGCGTCCACCTGGTGGGCGGCATCCTCGGCACCCTGCTGATCGGCCTCTTCGCCACCGATGTTGCTCCCAACGGCGTCAACGGGCTCTTCTACGGCGGCGGCGTTGACCTCCTGGGCGTGCAGGCACTGGCGACGGTCACCGTCCTGGCCTACTCGTTCGGCATCACCTGGGCCCTGGCCAAGATCCTGGACAAGACCGTGGGACTCCGCATCAAGCCGGAAGACGAGATGCGCGGCATCGACCTCGCCGCCCACTCGGAGCTGGCCTACCTGACTGACGAGGACCCCGTGGAGCTAGGGTCTCCCCAGCGAAGCTAGTCCCTTCGGGGCCGTGGGCCCGCACGAGGCAGGCAGAGGGCCAGATCTGGACCGGTGCCAGCAGCAGCTGGCTTATAGTTCCAGGATCTGGCCCTTTGTCGTGGCTGTTGGTCGCTGGCTGTTGGTTGGTGCTGTGCCGTGCGGGCTGTTTCAGTCGGCGGCCTTCATAGTCACCAGCGTTGCTCCTTAGTGCTCGATGCAGACCAGGCTGCCGTCGCGGACTTCCAGGACCGCTGCACGGACGTGGCTGAGGCGCGTGCGGGGGTCCGGCTCCATAGTGTCGATGTCCTCGCCACCCCAGAAAGGGTGCGTGAAGTAAACAAGCAGGGCCCGCTCCGTGCCATCCCCCTGGGCGGGGAGCGGCACCACGTCGGCGTGGCGTCCGACGACGGGCCTTCCGCCTGATGTTTCAGGTGCTGTGAGGATGAGGCCGTCCAGGTCTTCCTGCCGGGTCCAGTTGCCGGTGGCGTCCTCTGAGCGGTAGACGGCCTGGCCCCGCCATTCGTCCACGAGCATCCAGTACGTCCCCGCCATCCGGAACACCTTGGGTCCTTCGTGGGGGCGGCCGGGAATCGCGACGCCTTCGGGGACCCACGATGCCGGGTCCTGTGGCGTGTCACTGACCGCGCTGAAGGTATTGGAGCCGCGGGTTTCGTCCTTGTACCAGAGCCGGTGCCGGCCGTCCCCGCAGCGGGCCACGGCCGCATCGATCATCCGTGTCGAACCCAGGTCTACGGCCCCCAGGTACTCCCAGTGTTCCAGGTCGCTGCTGGCAAACTGCACGATGCCCGCGTTCCCGGTCCAGTCCGTCCGCCTGCCTCCCAGGACTGTGAGGTACATGATCCACTGGTCGCCAATCTGTACGACGTCGGGCGCCCACAGGGTTGCCGGTTCTTCCGTTCCGGGCGGCAGCAGGCCGTCCACAGTGCCTTGGTAGTTCCAGGTGGCACCGCCGTCCAGCGACCGCGCGACGCCGATCCTTGTACCGTGCACCCATTCGACGCCGGTGAGGCCCGGTTTCGCGGCGCGGCGCTGCGTATAGAAGAGCACCCACGCGCCCTTGAGGTGGTCGGCCACCAGGACAGGGTCCGTGGGGCCATCCCAGATCGGGTCGCGGTAAGGAACGGCAAAGGCATCGGGGCGCAGGGGAGCCAGGGCGGTACCCAAGGCCGACGCCGTTGCGGGGGACGGGGATGCCGGGGACGCAGCAATGGCCTCATCGGCAGCTCGTGACGCTCGCACCGTTTCTCCAACGTTGTAGTTCTGTTTGTGGTCCAGCATAGATGGCGATCTGTGTGTGCACATCCGCTCTTTGGATCCTCGCGCAGTCATGCGCGCGACATATACTCCGAGCATGCCAATCTCGCGTCCCACCCGAAGCATCCATGCCAAGCCGTCAGCCCTTCAGCAGTACGGGAGTGACCAGTGAGCGGCGGACTCGTAGCCCTCCTGGACGACGTCGCAGCCCTGGCCCGCATAGCGGCCGCCTCGGTGGACGACATCGCTGCCGGAGCCGCCAAGGCGGGGGCCAAGGCCGCCGGCGTGGTCATCGACGACGCCGCGGTCACTCCGCAGTACGTGTCCGGTGCGGACCCGTCCCGCGAACTGCCGATGATCAAGCGGATCTTCTGGGGTTCGCTCCGAAACAAACTGTTGATCATCCTGCCGGCCCTGCTGCTCGTCAGCGCGTTCGTCCCGTGGGCCATCCCGTTCATCCTCATGCTGGGAGGCACGTACCTCTGCTACGAGGGTGCCGAGAAGGTCTGGCACAAGCTCCGGGGACACCACAGCGCGGACGAAGATGCGCCGGCGGTCGAGCGGGGTCCGGAGGCCGAGGCCAAGGTTATCAAGGGCGCCATCACAACCGACTTCATCCTGTCCTGCGAGATCATGGTCATCTCGATGAACGAGGTGGCAGCAGACTCCTTGTTGTCCCGGGCGGTTATCCTGGTGGTCGTGGCCCTGGTGATCACGGTGCTCGTGTACGGTGCCGTCGGACTGATCGTCAAAATGGACGACATCGGCCTGCACCTGGCCGCTAAAGAATCCGCGGGCTCCAAACGCTTCGGCGAGCTGCTGGTCAAGGGGATGCCCGCAGTGCTGGCCGCAATAACCTTCATCGGGACGATCGCCATGCTTTGGGTTGGTGGCCACATCATGCTGCAGGGGGCCTACGACCTCGGCTGGCACGGTCCGTATGACATAGTCCACGTCCTCGAGCACCCCTTCGCCGGGATCGCAGTGGTTGGCAGCTTCCTGGCCTGGCTCGTGAACACCTTGTGCTCAGCCGTGATCGGGCTCGCTTGGGGCATCGTGGTCATGGCTATCGTGCATCCGCTGCTGAAAGCACTGCCGTTCGGCAAAAAGAAGGGCGGGCATGAGGAAGGCGACATCCGCGCCGAACTTGCCGGCTACCGGCCGAAAAAACCTGACTCCGATTCCGCCCAGTAGTCCTTAGCCAGAGGCTGTTTTGTCCGACCCCCTTGGCATGCTTGATCTATGGACGGCAAAGCAGTGGAGGGCGTGGGCGGTGGTGGCGGTATTGCTGCTGCTGTGGCGTTGGTGGCTGGTTTTGTTGAAGGGCTTGCTGGCGTTGTGGCCGGTGGTCCGGGCGCGGTTTTCGATGATGTAGCCGCTGATGGTGTTGATCCGTTGCGGCGGTACGCCAATGACTGCCTGGACGGGTTGGCGGTGATTGCCAGGATCGAGGCTGCGACTGCCGCGGTGAAGGTGCGGCTGGCGGCCGGGTACGCGGAGGCTGCCGCTGCCTTGGAGGAACCGGCCTGCAGTTCCCAGTGGGCTGCCGGGCAGCAGATGGCTGTGGTCGCGGAGGTCGCCTGCGTCCTGACGATCGGGGAGCGGGCGGCGGGTGCGCTGGTCGGTGCGGCGCGTGCGTTGACCGGCTCGTTGCCGGCGGCTTTGGATGCGTTGCAGGCCGGGGCGGTGTCGTGGCAGAACGCCCAGGTCCTGGTGGAGGAGGCCACGGGCCTGGACGCTGCGGGTTTGCGGCCCTGGAGGCACGCTTCCTGGGCGTGGATGGTCTTGGCACGGGCGCTGACGGGGCCGGCCCTGGGGGTGTTGCGGGGGAGTTGCCGCCGGCGCGGTTGCGGCGGAAGGTGCGGTCGTGGCGGGAACGCCACCATCCCGAATCGATCGAGACCCGTCACGCCAAGGCACACCAGGACTGGGAACCACCACACTGGCCACAAATGCGCGACATTCAAAGCTGGCCAGACTTCGGCCGTCTGTACCCAGGGCCGTCTATCGAGGAACCACTGAGCAGGGATTTTGGTGGATCCGGGGGACCTTCCGGCTGACGGCAATCCGTGGGATGAGTTCTATGCCATGCCGGTTAAGAGGCCAGCCGCTGGCGGGTATCGTCACCGGACGTGCCCGGCTCAACATCACCCGTGGGATTGCTGATCTCCGCCCATACGGCATCGAGGGAGAGTCCCAGAACGTCGGCGATGGCGGCGATGGTGGGGAATGCCGGTGTGGCAACGCGCCCCGATTCGATCTTCCGGAGCGTCTCCGGCGAGACCCTCGCATCGAGGGCGACCTCGAGCATCGAGCGCCCCGCCCGGGCGTGGCGCAATAAGGAACCGAGGCGCTGTCCGCGTTCGACCTCTGCGGAAGTAAGGGGCAGTCTCACCATGGCTCCAATTGTAATACCGGGATAATATGGCCGGTATTGTTATTGGTTGCGAGGAGGGCGCTAGATGATTGAAATCCTAAACTCCGCCGAGGTGGCCCGGGCAAGGGACGCAGGCGCCCTGGTTGCCAACATCCTGCACACGCTGAAGAGCCGCTGCCGGGTGGGTACCAACCTCCTGGACATCGACCGCTGGGCCCGTGACATGATCATCGGGGCCGGCGCGGAGTCCTGCTATGTCGATTATGCGCCGTCCTTCGGGCGCGGGCCGTTTGGCCACTACATCTGCACGGGGGTCAACGACGCCGTGCTTCACGGACTGCCGCACGACTACAGCTTGTCCGACGGTGACCTCCTGACCCTTGACCTCGCCGTCCTAAAGGGAGGAGTGGCTGCAGACTCTGCCATCAGCTTCATCGTGGGCGAAACGAAGAACCCGGAGAGCGTGGCACTGATCGACGCAACGGAACGGGCACTTACGGCGGGGATCGCCGCCGCCGGGCCCGGGGCCCGCATCGGGGACATCTCCCATGCCATCGGCGCAGTGCTTAGCCAGGCGGGATACCCCATCAACACCCAGTTCGGTGGCCACGGCATCGGATCAACGATGCACCAGGACCCGCACGTACCCAACTCCGGGCGGCCGGGCCGCGGGTTCACGCTCCGCCCCGGGCTCCTGCTTGCACTGGAACCGTGGGTCATGGCGGACACGGCAGAGCTCATCACTGATGACGACGGGTGGACGCTCCGGAGTGCCACAGGCTGCCGGACAGCACACAGTGAGCACACGATTGCCATCACTGACGGCGGAGCAGAGATCCTGACCCTGCCCACCCAGACGCTTTCCTAGGGTCACCGACCTGAACGGCAGCTGCGCCCCTACTCTTTGAACAGCCCCGCAAGATCCTCGGCAGTGATGGCACCGCCGGCAAGGGCATCGCCCTCCATGACGTCGGCGAACAACTGCGATTTCCGGGCCTTCAACGCCATGACCTTCTCCTCGATGGTGTCCTTGGCAACCAGGCGGTAGACCATCACGTTGCGGGCCTGCCCGATCCTGTGCGTCCGGTCCACGGCCTGCGCCTCCGACGCCGGGTTCCACCACGGATCCAGCAGGAAGACGTAGTCGGCCTCGGTGAGGTTCAGCCCGAAACCGCCGGCCTTCAGCGAAATCAGGAACACCGGGGCACTGCCGTTCTTGAACTCGCTGACCACATCCGCGCGGTTGCGGGTGCCGCCGTCGAGGTAGCAGTACTCGATGTCCTCCGCCTGCAACCGCTCGCGTACCTTTCCCAGGAATCCGGTGAACTGGCTGAAGATCAGTGCCCGGTGGCCTTCCGCCACCAGGTCCTCGAGCTGTTCGAACAAAACGTCCAGCTTGCTCGATCGGATGCCTGTGAGGGCAGGGTCAACCAGGGATGCGTCCAAGCTAAGCTGCCTGAGCAAGGTCAGCGACTGGAAGATGGTGAACCGGTTCTTGTTCACGTCCTCAATCAGACCCAGGATCTTCTGCCGCTCGCGCTGCAGATGCGTCTGGTAGACCTTTTGGTGCCGCGGATTCAGCACCACCTCGAGGATCTGCTCCTGCTTGGGCGGCAGGTCCTTGATCACCTGGTCCTTGGTGCGGCGCATCATCAGCGGACGGACCCGACGCCGGAGCTTGTCCAGCTGCCCCTTGTCGCCGTTTTTCTCCACCGGCTTCTGGTAGTACTCCGCGAAGCGCTTGGGGCTGGAGAAGAGGCCCGGTGCCACAATCGACGTCAAAGCCCAGAATTCCATGAGGTTGTTCTCCAGCGGGGTGCCGGTGATGGCCAGCTTGAACGAGGCGGGCAGCTTGCGCGCGCACTGGTAGGCCTTGGACTGGTGGTTCTTCACGAACTGCGCCTCGTCCAGCACCAGCCCGGCCCAGGCCCGGGAGGCGTAGGCGTCATAGTCGATGCGGAACAGTGCATAGGACGTGATGACAACGTCGGCATCCGCCAGGGCAGCCTTCGGATCCTGCCCGCTCTTGGCAAACGTCTCACCCACCACCTGGACCTTGAGCCCGGGAGCGAAGCGGGCCGCTTCGGCCGCCCAGTTTCCCACCACGCTGGTGGGGGCAACCACCAGGAAGGGCACCACGGCGGGGGGCTCGCTGGAGGCAGCGGCGGCCTGCTCCTTCGCCGCGCACATCAATGCGAGCGCCTGGATGGTCTTTCCGAGGCCCATGTCGTCGGCAAGGATGCCGCCCAGGCTGTGTTTGTACAGGAAGGTGAGCCAGTTGAAGCCCTCCAGCTGGTAGGGCCGGAGTTCTGCATTCAGCGAGGCCGGCAGCGGCAGCCCGTCGGTGCCGCCCTCCAGGAGGCCACCCACGGCCGAACGCCAGGCGGCAGCCTGCTGGTCCACGATCCCCAGCTGTGCCAGCTCGTCCCACAGCCCCGCCTGGAAGCGGCTGATCTGCAGCGGAGCGTCCTTGTTGTCCTGCAGCGACCGCGCCTCCTCGATCAGCGCCCGCAGTTGGTGCAGCTCCGGCAGGTCCAGGGAGAAATACGCGCCGCTGGGCAGCAGCATCTTGGTCTGGCCCGCGGCCAGCGCGGAGAATACGGCAGCGAAGGAGACAGGCTGGCCCTCGAGGGAAATCTGGATTCCCAGGTCGAACCAGTCGCGCTGCTCAGTGGCCTTGGTGGAGATGGAAACCACCGGCGCTTCCTCGGCTTCGCGGTAGTCTGCGATGTCACCTGCAGTTTCCACCTCAACGTCAGCGGCTTGGCGGAGCCGGGGCAGCACTTCCTCGGTGAAGGCCAGTGTGTCAAGGCCCTTCAGCTCGGCCGACGCGGCCAGCCGGGGAGTGCCCCAGCCGCCGGTTGCGGACTCGCCAAGGGAAGGAACCAGCTCCCACGGCTGGCCGATGCCTTCCAGGATGCGGGCTTCTGCCGCGTCGTCGCGGTAGCCGTGGTCGCCGGGGTGCCGCCACAACGGCTGGGCGGTGACCAGGTTTCCGCTCTTGTAGTGCCACTCCCAGTGCAGGCGCACGCGGTGGTCGGCACCGTAGTTCGCCAGGAGCGAGAGGGTGGGAACGGCAAGGGCAGGGAGCTCAACCGACTCGTCCCGCGCAGTAACCCTGGCCTTTTGCTTGAGCTTTGGATAGAACCCGGTGAGGAACCGCGATTCGTCCTTGGCCGGGATCTGCAGGGTGCTGCCGGCGGTGACGAACGCCAGGAGCTCCTCGCTCAAGCCCCCCTCCAGCGGTGCGAGGGTGATGACGCCGTCAGGGTCGGGCACGCCAGGCAGCGCGGCATCACCGGTGGTGAAGAACAGTCCGTGCGCCGGCCGTCCGATCGTCCCCACCGACGCCGGATCAACCTCGACGCCCTCCACCGTGATGGTGGGCGAAAGTTCCAGCCCGCCGTCGTCGGAGGTATCCTGTTGCGCTGCACCGCCTGGGACAGCGCCTGCCGGCGTGCCGTACCTTGCGAGATTAAGTCCGACGGCGGCAGGGGCCTCGGCGACCTGGACCGGCTCAGTGCCGCGCGGGTTGACCAGCGCGAGTCCGATCTTCCGGGCATCGGACAGCAGGCTCCACAGGTTCTTCCCGGAGTATGAATTCAGTCCCAGCCACAGGCCGGCTGAGTTGTGCATCCGGCTGGCCGAGGCGGAGTGCGCGGCCAGGAACTCCTGCATCCACTCGATATGCGCCTCGTTGCATTCGCGGCGGAAATTCAAGTAGCTCAGGGTGTTCCACGAGACATCGCCGCGGATCCACTTGCCCTTGGCGCCCATGATCACCGGGCGGGCTTTCAGCTGGCGGACGCTGCGGACCGGATCGAGCCGGCCCGTGTAGGAAAAGTGCGGTGCCGGTTCCTCGATCTCGAACTGGAGCGCCAGCGGGACGCCGTTGGTGGCGGGGGTATTTCCCGGCTGCGAAATAAGCGGGCTGAGGGCCTGCTCCCAGTCCGGGAGAGCAGTGCCTGAAGGCTGGCGCGCCACCTGGGTGGCAACTCCCGGGGACAGCAGCTGGACGCGGATGGCCGGGTTGTCCTCCGCTGCAAAAAGGAGCGCCGCAACGTGCTTGCAGTCCTTCCGGACGGGGCAGCTGCAAACGCCCACCGTGCAGCTCCAGCCGCCGCCCCTGCGGACCAGCTTGGCGGTGGTGGAGTAAGGAACGTCGGCACCTCCCCGGACCTTCCCCAGCATGAGCCCGGTGCCGGCGTCGAAAGATATCCCGGAGACGCGGCTGCCCATGGCGTAGGCTAGCCCCGCGGCCAGGGAGCGGTCGTTGATGGCGGGGGTCTGAATCGCCAGTGCCGCACTCTCGTCCGGTTGGGATGGCATGGTGCGCGCTACTTTCAGCAGGACACGGCGGAACCGCGTCCGGTGGTTGGTTATCTGATCCATCTTAGTTCGCCGGCGCGGGAGGCGTGTGCCGCCTTCCCCTCGACTGGGACGGTTTGGTCAGATACCAGTCCACGGCGTGCTAGCCATGGTGTGCCTGCTGAAGCTGTGCGGCGCTGTCCCTGAATGCGCTGAGGCACTTCTGGAAGGAGCTGCGCGGTTCCAGCGTGTACGAGCCGTCGCCAAATAGTTCAAACGTGAACGATTTGGTGTACTCCAGCTGCCCCAGTTCACGCAGTACAGCCGTCAGGTCCAGGTTTCCGTCTCCCCATGCCAAGTGACCGGCGGGTGAGCCATCAACCAGGTGTACGTGCCGCACCCTTTTCCCAAAAGACCCCCCGTAGGCACTGATCGCATCTCCTGCCACTGCCAATGCCACAGTGTCGATCGCCACCCCAAGGTCAGGATGCCCCACGTCCTTGACCATGCGTTCAAGCGATGACAGATCGGTGACCAGATTCGACTCCACCCGCTGGAGCGGTTCCAATACGCAGGCGACTCCCAGTTCTGAGGCCCGTTCGGTGATCGCCTGCAGGGCAAGGACGCTCCGTTCCCAGGCGGGTTCCGGCGGCTCGTCCTCGTAGCCGCGGCCGGAGGTGAGGAACAAAAGCGGCGATTCCAAGTCGCTGCATATTTCGGCAGCCCGGAGGAAAAGCTGCACGCTGCCCTCCCGCAGCCATGCCTCGCCTGAAGCGATGTTGACCGGGTAGGCCACCTGCTCAGGCGTCAGGCAGGCCACAGAGAGGTCACGTTCACGCAGCAGCCTCCGTACCTGCTTCACCCGGTGCCCGTCTGCATCCGGAAGGTGCAGGTGGGGCGCTATGCCCCACAGCTCCACCCTGGTGCGCCCCAGCTCCACCATGTCGTCCAGGCAACGCTCGAGGGTGTGGTGCTGGTACGCGAAGTTGGAGCCGCAGACCTGGTCCAGGCTGAAACCGGCCATCATCACTTCCCCACACCGTCTGCCAGGCCACGGATGAAATACCGCTGGCCTGCGAAGAAGAGCACGATCACGGGGACGGCGGCGATGGCCATTCCCGCAAACACCACCGGGTAGTCCGTGCCGTGTTTGGCCATGAGATTGGTAAGTCCCACCGGCAGCGTCTGCAGCGCCCCGCCGCTGGTGAAGATCATGGCGAAAAGGTACTCATTCCAGGTGAAGAGTACGTTGAGCAGGATGGTGGAGATGATGATTGGCCGGCACATCGGCAGGATGACCTGCCAGAACGCCCGTGCCTTGGAGGCGCCGTCCACGGAAGCGGCCTCATCCACCTCCAACGGCAAATCCAGCATGTAGGCACGGATCAGGAAGGTGGTGAACGGAACCCGGAAGGCGGTGTAAAGAATAAGCAGCGCCCAGAAGCTGTTGTAGAGGCCCAGGGCCTGGAACATCTTCACCAGGGGAATCAGGGCCACAGTCGGCGCCAGCATCAACCCGGCCAGGATCAGAATCAGGATGGTCCGGTTGAAGGGAATCTTGACCCTGGTCAGGCCGTAGGCAGCCCAAGCACTGATCAGCACTGTGGCTACGGTGGAGGCCACCGTGACAAGCACGCTCGTGGTGAGGTAGTCGCCCACGCCGCGGTTCCAGGCGGTCACGTAGTTTTCCCACCGCCAGGTTTCCGGAAGCGCAAACGGATTGGCGAACAGTTCGGAATTCGATTTCACCCCGTTCAGCAGCATCCACAGCAAGGGGTAGATGACAACGATGGCCAGGGCCACCAGGAACGCCTGGACAAAAACCCGTCCCAGGAGCATCAGCACTGAAGCGCGCGTCACCATTCCACCCTCCTGCGCTTGGCCAGCCGGAGCTGGAGTACTGCGAGGACGAGCGTGATGACGAAAACTGCGGTGGCGATGGCCGCGGCGTAGCCGAAGTCATTGCGGACAAAACCGCTGCGGTAGAGCCAGGTGCCCAGGACCTGGCTGGAATTGTTGGGGCCACCTGTGGTCATGACCATCACCTCGTTGAAAACCTGGAACGCCCCTGAGACAGTCACTATCATCATCAGGCTGCTCATCTCGCGGACAAGGGGCAGGGAAATAGAGAAGAACCGGCGGACGGGGCCAACGCCGTCGATTGACGCCGCCTCGAAAAGCTCGGAGGGAATACGCTGCAGCGCCACTGCGAAGAGCAGGGTGCAGTAGCCGAAGCCCTGCCATTGGCTCATGGCGATGATGCCGAAGATCGCGGTGTTCTCCTGGCCGAGCCAGGCTTGCGCGAAGTTTCCCAGCCCCAAGGTCTCAAGCGCGGCGTTCAGGATGCCCATACGCGGCTCATAGATGAAATAGAACAGGAGCCCGGCCACGGTAAGGGAAATAGCGGAGGGAACAAAGTAGATTGCCCGGAGGGCACCCCGCCACCGCGGGCTGGGCAGTCCCTCCACGAGAGCTGCCAGAACCAGCGCTCCGAACACCTGGAAGATGATTGAGATCCCGGCGTAAAGGGTGTTGTTGGCGAGCGATCTCCAGAAGATCGGGTCATTGAGCATCTTGAGGTAGTTGTCGGCACCAACAAAGGTCTGCCGGCCGCTGTAGATGTCCCACTTGAGCAGGCTGAAGCCCAAATTCTGCACGAGTGGCAGATAGCAGAAGACACAAAGGAGCACAACTGCAGGCAGGACCCACACCATGTTGCGCCACCGGGGGGCCTTACTCCCGGGCCGTTGCCGGCCGCTGGGGAGGCCTCTCGCATCGGATCCGGAGGCCGAAGGCGCCGGCCTCCGGATCGCGTTGGAAACTGTCATGGCAGGATCCGCTACCTGGCTGAGTTGGAAGCGGAACGTACAGCGTCAAGGACCTGTTGCGGGGACTGGGTCCCGGCGACGAGGGCTTCGCCGCCTGCCAGCCAGGCGTCGGCCACCTCGGGAACGGTGACTGAATCCAGCCAAATGATGGCGTCGGATGCTTCATTCACCTGCTTGATGCCTTCGACCACCGGTCCGGTTGAGTTCTGCTCTGAGACCGCGCCCTTGACAGCGCTGGGCTGGCCGTACGGCGGTGATGAAAGCTTAGTGGCGTTCTCCTTGCTCGTGGCAAATTTCATGAAGTCGACAGCCAGTGCCGCGTTCTTCGATTTGGGATTGATCAGGTATCCCTCCGGCGAACCTTCAATTGCCTTTGTGTCGCCCTTCGCCCCGGCTGAGGGCGGCAGCCTGAAGATGCCCAGACCGTCGTTCTTGAGCCTGGATCCGTCCGAGGCGGTTGTGTCGAATTCGAGGACCTCCTGGTAGTACATTCCGGCGGCACCCGTAGCCAGTGCCTGCTGGGCTGTGGTGTAGAGGACCCCGTTTGAGTCCCTGCCGCTGCCGGTACATTCGTTGATGAGTTCCGTGAACTGCTCCATGGCCCGGAGGTAGCCCTGATTCTCTAGCTTCGCCGTTTGGGGGTCGAAATCGGCTTCCAATTCTTCAGCAGGCACCTCATAGGCGAACAACTGCTGCAGGTAGTGCAGGCCCGGCCAGCCGTCCTTGTTCCCAAAGGCAATAGGTTCGTAGCCGGCCCCTTTGAGTACTGAGCAGGAGGAGATCAGTTCCTCGAAGGTAGACGGCGGGTTGAGGCCCAAGTCCTTAAAGACTTTCTGGTTGTAGCCCATGAATTTACCGTTGTTGTACAGGGGAACGGCAAAGTACTTGCCGTCCTTCTCAAAGGCCTTGAGTGAAGACTCGCCGAAAGTGTTTCCCCAGTCGGTTCCAGGGGCGATAGCCGGCGTCAGGTCCGCTGCAAGGCCACCGTTGATGAAGTTGTCTGCCCAGTTCCCCGCCCACGTGAAGTAGATGTCCGGCAGGGCCTGGGATGCGGTGAGGGTCTTGGTTTTGTCCTTGATGCTCTGGTCGGTTTCCTGAATGAGTTCGAAGGAGACCTCCGGGTGGAGCTTGGTGTACTCCGCTGCCAGGTCTTCGAAGTAAGGTTCGAGGGGATCGCCGCCGAATTTGGTAAGGATGCTCAGGGTCCCCGAGTACTCGGGCGCTTTCTGCAGATCCAACTGTGCAGCAGGCTCGCTCCCGCCGGCGCAACCGCTCAAAGCAAGGGCTGCGCCCGCCAGCAGGGCTGTCATTATGTGCGTGCTTTTCCGCATGGTTTTCTACTTTCGCTCGGATGGCTGAAGAGCCGAGGTCCACGGAACGAAGAGCGCCGCCCTCCGTTGGGTGGCGCCTACGCCAAGAGTGAGTTTTGGTAATAAGTGATACCGGTACCACAGTGAACCATGATTCGCCGCCCCGGGGAAGGGTTTCCGGAGGAAATACTTGGCGGCGGTTTATTCGGCTGTGCGTGAAGGCGCAGGGCCGTCGGAAGACCGGGCAATGAGGGTGGAGGGAAGTACATGTTTCCTCGGCGCGGAGGAATCACCGCCGATGCGGGCGAGGAGCTGCTGTGCAGCCGCGGCGCCCAGCTCGCGCATGGGCTGCTGGATCATGGTCAGGGGTGGCTCCATGACTGCGGCCCAAGGGCTGTCATCGAAGCCGATGAGGGACACGTCCTTGAGGATCCGGCGGTTGTGCGTGCGGAGTGCATGGAGGGCGCCCACTGTTGCCTCGGTTTCCGTGGTGAAGATGGCAGTGGGGGGATCGGCCAGGGCCAGCATCCCGCCGATGGCCCTCGTTGCCTGTCTCTCATTTTTCAGGACGTGGGTTACCAGCGAAGTATCGAACGGTATGCCGGCTTCTTCCAGGGCATCCAGATAACCGCGAAGGCGTTCCCCGTCACTCCAGAGTGCCTCGTCGAGGATGCTGTGCATCTGTTGCAGGTCCGTTGCGGGGCTTAGGGTCACCGGGCCCCAGGCGAAGGCGATCCTTTGGTGGCCGTTCGCAATCAAGGACGCGACGGCGGAGCGGGCGGCTTCCCGGTTATCAATGACCACCGAGTCGATATCCAGGCCGTCCACCAGGCGGTCGATAAGGACCACCGGTATTCCGCGTTCCATCGCAGTGGAGATGTGCGAGACGTCGTCGTTCCTTCCCGCCGCTGAAGCCACAACGAGGCCGTCAACCTGTTTGGCCAGCAAAACCCTGATGGCGTCGCGTTCCAGTTCCAGCTTCTCGTCAGTGCTTAGGATGATGGCATCGTAACCGGCTTGTTTAGCTGTTTCGGAGATGCCCCTGAGGACCCCCGAAAAGAAGGGGTTGGCCACGTCCGCAAGAACAATGCCCAGCGTCTTGGTGATGCCGGTGCTCATGCTGCGCGCCAGTGTGTTGGCTTGATAGCCCAACCGTTCGGCAGCCAGCAGGACCTTTGCACGCGTGGCATCACTGACCGACCCGTAATTGCCCAGGGTACGGGCGACGGTGGCCCTGCCAACCCCAGCGGCAGCGGCAACTTCCGAAATGGTCGGAGCGCCCCCGTGCTGATGATCCGGCGACATCCGGTTCCCTTTCTGGTCTGGAAACGCCCTGGTGCGGTTCCGATGAGGACAAGCCCTGCTTCAGATCCTAGTTGCTGCAGCGACGCGACGGCCGTACCCGAATGCAGCTTCCACGTAGCACTGCTCCGCGGCCGTTTCCGCGGCAAAAGCAAGGGCGCGACGCAGGGAATCTGCGGTTGGCGGGGCCTCCCGCGCCCATCCGGACCGCAGGAGGCTCACGACCAATCCCGTAAGGAACGCGTCTCCGCAGCCCATGGTATCGACGAATCTGTGCGCGTCCGTTGGTGCTGCTCCTTGCGTGAACAAGCGCTCGCCGTCGTACAGCACTGCCCCGGCGGGCCCCCTGGTGGCAACCGCAAGGGAGGCACCGGCCGCTGTAAAGCGGGCAAGTTCTTGTTCAACAGCTTCAAAAGGTGAGTCTCCCAGCGATAACAGGGCTAAATCCACGAACGGGGCCGTGCGCACCAAATACTGGTCCGTCCGGCGCTCAGGCTCCCAGGAATAATCAAAGCTCACCAAGGGGCCGGCCGCCCGCAGTGCCGGGAGTTGGTCTTCGGAGGCGGAGTAGACGCTCGAATGGACAAGGGCTGCGGCCGCCAGGTAGTTCCGGTGCTCAGCCCCGAGCACGAACGGTTTGCTGATGGTGACACCTCCTTCGTTCCAGCCCAGGAAGATGCGGTCGCCGTCGATAACCTTTATTTCAGTGACGCCGTTAGGGCCTTGGCGGGTCTGGCACCTGCTGACATCTACTCCCTCGGCTTCCACCGCGGAACGGACAAAGGCGCCCAAAGGATCGGAACCGAAGACACCCATGTAGGCGGACTCCAGGCCGAGGCGGCGTGCCAGGACTGCAAAGTTGACGCAGTTTCCACCCGGGTACATGATTCCCCGGTCCAGGAAGCGGTCCACGATGTTGTCCCCGAATCCAATTACTTTCATGCTCATCCTGTCTTGGCGTCGGTGTCTCCTGCCGGGCGGCGGATGTTTGGCCGCGCCCCGGCCAGGGCGCGGCCAACGGGGTCCGTCAGTATTCAACGACCCGGTAGTACCGGCGCAGGTCCAGCGAGTGGTTGCGGACCCGTTCCAGGTGCTTGCTGATCCGGTCCGCCACGGTGTCCAGAACCAATGGCGCCAGAAGCCCCCGGAACCGTGCGCTGATACCAGCCAGCTCATAGTCCTTGGTGTCCAGGATGGTGGTGTTCTTGTTGTAGTTCTCGGCGAACTTGACCACCCGTTCCATGAGCGGCCTGCTCTCGTCTTCGCCCAGGAAAAGCACCAGGCTGGTGTCTTCCTCGATAAGTTCCAGGGAGCCGTGGAAAAACTCGGCACCGTGCACACGCGTGGTGCGCAGCCACTGCATTTCCTCGAGGATGCACATTGAGTACAAGTAGGTGAAGCCCCAGAGGTTGCCGGCGCCCACGAGGAAGTGGTAGTCCGCGTCCTTGTTCCGTTCCGCGAACGCTTCCGCCACGGGTTCTGCCTGGCGTGCCACCTCAACGAGGACTTCGGGGACGGTCTGGAGTTCGCCCGCAAATTCTTCATACCCCTCGAATTCTCCCCGCGCAGACAGAAGGCGGGTGGACAGGAGCAGCAAAGGGATGTCGAACGGCCAGGTCTTGGGTTCGGTGATCAGGGCGACATCCAGAGCTTTGGCGAAGGGGCTGTCATTGAAACCGGTGAAGCCGACCGTGTAGGCGCCTTTGGCTTTGGCGAATTCAATCGCCTCGATGATGTCCTCCGTTGTCCCGGAAACAGAGGCAAAGACGGCGATGGATCCGGGCCCGAACGCCGGGTCACCGGTCAGCATCAACTCCTTGCCGATTGCTGCCCGCACGGGAAGGGTGGAACGTGAGCGGATGAAGTGTTCGTAAGGCAGCATCGCGGCGTATGTGCCACCGGCCCCGATGAGGAAGAGGTTGTCAAAACCCCGCTCCTGAATAGAGTCCACGAACCGTTCGATGTGTCCCTGCAGCGCAAGTGCACTGCGGGTCTGGGCGAGGAATTCCTCTTCTTTGAAGCCGAGCACGGGCTGTCCTTTCGCTTTTTGGATAGTTGCTGTTGATATCTTTGATACCGGTATCACAACTGACCAATATGCTTTCATGCGCTTCGCACCAGGTCAATAGCTGCGCATAGGGGAGTTCAAGCCACCTCTCTGCTGCCGGCAGCAGGTCCGGCGAAGATGAAAACTTCGCTTGACGTTCACTTCCTCCTCAACGGCCCGGCCGTCCCACACACGTAGCGTGAAAAGCGTCCCAAGCACCAGGAGCGAACAGCAGTGAGGATTGCCATGATCACCAGCCAGCAGCCCGTCATTCTGACCAGCAGCAGCATCGAAGCAAGCGATGAGGAGGCAGTTGCGGCCAACGTGGGCGTGGTGGACGCCATGCACACCGCTCTTCTGCATACCGGGGAAATGTCGCCCGTGGCCGTCCGTAGCTACTATGTGGATTTCTACCTCACCCAGGCGCTGGAGGGCGGATTCGCGCAGTACGCCTTCATGGCCGTTGACCGTGCGGAGACCGACACCTTGATCCGCGAAGGCATGGCCGGCATGGGCGCAACCGCCCACCTGGATCTTTTCAACAGGGCTGTTGAGGCGTACGGCCACCTGCCCGAAGAGGAAGAGGAGTTCTACCTGGACGGCGGCCTGGATGACACGGAGGAGACCCCAGACGGCGTCCTCCGTATGGAGGAGCTCGACGGCGAGTTCGAGGAGCTTCTTGAGCGGGAAAACATCACCGCCCTCAACGCCGCCTGGCTGCGCAGCCAGGCGGACCTGCTGGTACTCGACGACGAGCAGGTGGGCCCCTACATCCAGCAGCTCGTTGCCCAGATCCCGGACCTGCCCGAACGCCAGGCGAAGGCGGAGGCGGAGGCCCTGGAAGACGCCCCCGACTTCGAACTCATCATCCGCGAGCTCTGCAGCATCGCCGGCTACGAGCTCGTCAGGATCACCATGGGCGACCCCAACTACATGCACGACGGCGGGAAGACCCTGGCCTGGCACTTCTCCACCGACCACGGCGACTTCCTGATGGTCGAGGAGGACGACGAAGCCTTCATGATCAACCCGAAGACACTCGAAATCGTCGCCGCCGTGGAGTTTGAAGAGGCCGACGCCGGTCTGATCGAGGCCTAGGAGCCCGGCAGGCGGACCGGGGCTGCTGTCGCTGAGGTCGTTGTTGCAGCACGGCGGCCCCGGCGCACCCTAGGAATTCTGCTCCAGGGCGGCAGCAAGAATACCCAGCAGTTCGTCGTCCACCTGGTCCGGGGACGTCACGCGGACGCGGAGGGTGAAGGGGTCGTCCGGCCGGGTCCGGATCTTTTCCAGCCGGCCCTGTACGGGAAGGTCCAGCCGCAGGGTGACATCCACGGCGGTATTGGTGGACCGGGTGACCTGGGCGAATTTGCGGCGCGCGCTGTGCAGGGACACGTAGCCTTTGCGCATCTGGATCTGGACCTCCTCCGTGGCCAGTGCCCACGCCAGGATTGCGTCCGCGATCGGCCGCAGCTGCGGGTGGTTGGCGTACTGGCCATCTATCAGCTCGTCAGCGTCCCGCAGCATGAACTCCGGGTAGCCGAACATCTCCCAGGACACCGCGTACTGCGCATAGCCGGTCACGCCAAAGTTGTCGCGCATCCAGTCGCGCAGCTCCCGGTCGCTGCGGATGCCCGCGGCCCGCGCCTGTTCCATCCAGTAGGCCGTGTCCTTGCCGGTCTTTCGCACCAGCAATGACTTGTTGTTGTCCACCATGGACTGCCAGGTGCCGGTCTTCTCAACGGCAGGAACCAGCGCTTGGGGTGGCTGGGGTTCGGGTTGCTGGGAATCGGCGGTGTCAGGCATGCATTGATCGTAATCACCCCGGCGGAGTTGGGGCCGCTCCGAAAAAAAGTTTCCAGACACCCGTAACCTTTCCGTTGCCCCTGGCGATGTAGGAGGTGATGGGTCCGCGAGCCGGGCCCAATCCGATAGTTGTCTAGGTTTGGAGTGCTTAATGTCTTTGTTCACCCTTCTCGCCAGCAGTAAAGCCGCAGCCTCAGTCCTGGCTGCCGGCACCCTGGCCGTAGGCGGAACCGGCGTGGCTGCCGTTTCCGGTGCCCTCCCCGCCGAAGCCCAGCAGACCGCCCACGAACTTTTCGGTGCGCCCGCCCCCAAGCTGGCCGCCGACGCGGCAGCTGAGGGACAGGCCGCCACAGACGCTGCAGCCGATGCCGGCGCTTCCGCCGACGCCGACGCCGATGCTGCTGCTGACGCCGGCACGACGGTCAGCGATGACAGCGTTGCAGCGCAGGCCTCGGGCTCCGCTGCCGCCAACACCGCCGTCGATGCAGCCGGTGCCGCGGCCCTCGGCCTGTGCACCGCTTTCACCAACGGCGGCCTGAACGCTTCCTCCGAAGCCTTCTCCTCACTGGTGATCGCCGCTGACGGTGAAGCAAATGTTGAGAGCTACTGCGCCGATGTTGTTGCCGGGGCCGGCGCTGCCGCTGAAGCCAACGCCGCCGCCACCGGTTCCGCCGCCGTTGAGGCCGAGCGTCCCGAACTTCCCGCAGTTCCGGCCCTGCCCGCCGTTCCGGGTGTCGACGGTGAACCAGCCGTACCTGCGGTTCCGGCTGACGCCGGCAACGTAGTGGAAGCCCCCTCGGTTTCAGTCCGCTAACCTCGGTTAGCTAGGGTGGACCGCAGCTGTTTTCCGCTGCGGCCGCCACGGACTGCAGGAACCCGCCCCGTCGGGGTCCTGCAGTCCGGCGCTGCCGCCGGTTACCGGGGCAGCTTGAACGACCATGGGGGCTGGCAATCCACGTTGGAAAACCGGAGCGGCTGGAGCCGTGTGCCGGGATGGGAGCCGCTGGTGCTGGACACTCTGGCCCAAGAAGAAACCCACATATTCGACAACGCAGCCGGAACAGATCCCGCTGTGCTGTTCGGTGCTGCCTATCGGTCCTTCGCGGGTCCCGTGCAGGGCTACCTGAAGGCGCGGGGCGTCGACGACCCCGAAGCGGTCACCCAGGACGTGTTCCTGGCCTTCTATGCCAGGATCGACGGGTTGACCGGCGGCCTGCAGGGCGCAAAATCACTGATCTTCTCCATCGCCCATGCGCGCATGGTGGACCACTACCGCCGGCTGGAGCGCAGGCCCCAGCTGGCTCCGTACGACCCGCAACATGACAGCCGGACCACTCCGTCCGCGGAGGAACACGCCCTGGAATTGAATGCCGGAGCCGCGGCTATGCTCGACGGGCTCAGCGAGGAACACCAGGAAGTCCTGGCCCTGCGCGTCGTGGCGGACCTGTCCATCGAACAGGTAGCCGCCATCATGGGCAAAAGCACCGGAGCCATCAAGCAGCTTCAACGCAGGGCCCTTCAAAATCTCAAGGCACAAACGCTCACAAGAAACCAGGCGAATCATGAGTGACACCGCAGGATCCCGCAGCGACGCATTCGTTGACCAGCTGCTTCTGGAGGCGGAACTGGACGACGACGGCCAGCTCCGCCCCGCCCTCCTGCAGCTCCGCGCACTGGGCGCCGCGGCCCCGGAACCATCCGGTGAAGTCGCCGCCCTGCTGCAGCGCGCGGAGGCGGCGGCTGCGGTGGCGCCTGCCGCCGTTGGTCCTGCCGCCGTGGGTTCTGCACAGGCCGCGCCGGCTCCCGCCGACGAACTGGCAGCCCGGCGCCGGGCAAAGCGCCGCGTCACCCTCACTGCACTGTCCGTGGCGGTCTCACTGTCAGCCGGCGGAGCTGTTGCCGCCGCCTCGGACCAGGGGTTCCGGGACTCGTTCAGCCACATCCACCGCACCGTTACCTCGTTCGTGACCGGATCGGTCCCGGCGGCTCCCGCCGGAAACCAGGCGGAGGAACCCGCGGCTCCGGTCCCTGCCTCCCCGGCCACGGCGCCCGCGGCACCGGCCGCAGCCCCGCAGCCCGGGCAACCCGCGGAGGCCGCGCCGTCGGACGTTCCTGCAACGCCCGCGAAGGGCGGCGGGGAGCCAGCCGCTCCGGGCAAGCACGCGGACATGCCCGCGGCAAAGGACCTGCCCACCGCCGTTCCCGAAGACCTCACCGACGGGGTGGGCCAGCAGCCGCAGGTGCCCGTCCCAGGCCCGTCGGATCTGCCTCTGCCTGAAACGCTTCCCGCAGCCCCGCTGCGGTAAAGGCGCCTGCGGCCCGCTTTTCAGCTCAGCCGGCTACGCACACAACACGCCGCCCTAGTAGCCGGCACCGCCCATTTGGATCATGCCGCCCGCCGGGTCGGCAAGGTACCAGACGTTGTTGACGCCTTGGCCCAGGATGTCGCCGGGCTTGGTGTCCTGGGCGAAGTAGTACAGCGGCAGGCCGTTCAGGGTGACCTGCTGCTTGCCGTCAGGTGTGGTGATGGTGCCGAGTTCGCCCGTGACACCTTCCGCCGCGGGCGTGGCGGACGTTGTGAGGACGGGAGGCCACGCGGCCAGGCAGGCATCCGTGCAAGCACTAGTACCGGAGTCCTTCACGTCCTTCGTGAAGAAGTACACGCTCATTCCCTTTGCATCCACCACGATGTCCCCGGCGCTTGAGGACGCTGTCTTAAGGTCGACGGCGGCACCCGAGGTGGTGGTCGGCGTCGCAGAAGGCGGGGACACAGACGCGGCTGGTGCCGTTGCAGAAGCAGGTGGCGCGCCCGAGGTCACGGCCGGGCTGGTGTCCGCGGGCGCGGTTCCGGTGCTGCCGCCGCAGGCAGTCAGCGCCGCGGAAAGGGCAAGGATGGCGAGGCCTGCGCCCAAGTGGTGTTTCATGGGGTTGCTCCTTGGCTGGGCCCGGCGTCTGATCACCGGACGCTAACCCCTATGACGCATCCGGGTGAAGAATGGTTCACAGCAGTTGCCCCGCGGGTTTGAACTTTTTCCCCGCCGGCGGCGTCTTCAGGTGGTAAGCAGGAATGGGCCGGGCCAGGCGGGAGGGACGTCATGCCGCTCGATGAGGACGTGGTGGAGTCCATCTACCGCGAACACGGCCCCGCCCTCCGCCGTTTCGTCATGAGTGCCTCACGGGACGCCCAACTGGCCGAGGACGTGGTCCAGGAGACTGTGCTCCGGGTGTGGCAGCATGCACCGGAGATCAACGGCAGCCTGCGCAGCTACCTTTACCGGACCGCCAGGAACATCATGATCGACAATTACCGCCGCGCCCAGCGCCGGCCGGAATCCCTCGAGAGCAGCCTCACGGATCCCGCCGAAGTCATGGAGAAAGTGGATGAGCTGCTCAACCGGGTGCTGGTCGAAGAAGCCCTGCTCCGGTTGAGCAGGGAGCACCGGGATGTCCTGGTGGCCCTGCACTACCGCCGGTTCACCGTTAACGAAGCTGCTGTGCAGCTGAACATCCCCAGCGGAACCGTGAAGTCGCGCGCTTTTTATGCGGTGCGGGCACTGCGGACCATCCTGGACGAGATGGGGGTGGAACGGTGAACAGCGCGGATCCCCACCAGTTGCTCGGCGCCTATCTCCTGGGCGGCCTTGACGCGGTGGACCGGGAAGCTTTTGAAGCACACCTTCCGCGTTGCCCCGCCTGCCGGGAGGAACTGGCGGGACTCGAGACGCTGCCCGTCCTCCTGGACGCCCTTCCCGTTCCGGATGCGGTGGCGCTGACCGTCGTCTCCAGCCTCAGTGCCGCTCCCGACGCCCCCGCTTCGCCGCCGCTTCTTGCCAAGCTGGCGCGCCGCCGTCGGACCTCCCGACGGCGGTGGGCGGCATTGGTCGGTGCCGTCGCCGCCGCCTGCCTTGCCTTGGGAATCGTGGGTGGACCGTTGCTGGCCCGGCCCGAGCAGCCCGACGCCACGTATTCGGTGCAGTCAGGGGCAGGACTGCAGTTCAGCATCGACCTGGCCCGGAAGACCTGGGGAACAGAGCTGGCAGTGAACGGCAGCAGCCTGCCCCAGGACGGAACGCTGTCGCTGTGGGTCCGGGACCGCGCCGGCGGTGAAGATCGGGCCTGCTCGTGGACGGCAACCCCCAGCGGCAGGGCGCGGGTCACCGGTGCCACGCCCATCCAGCTGGGCAGTATTTCGAGCGTGGAATTGCGCGACGGCACGCAGCACGCGGTGGCTGTCATCACTGTTCCCTGAGGGTTGCCCTGAACTCAGCCACCAGCGCCGGATCCTCGTACGCCCGGGCTAACGCCTCGATCCGCCGCTCAATCAGCGGCCGCAACAATGCCGGCCCGGCCGAGAAGGTGTACTTCCAGACGGCGCGTACCCGGGTCATGGTCCAGCCCTAACCAGCCGGCAGTGGTCCTGTTCCGCCTGGGGTTATTGCGTCATCCTGGCCAGCCGCGCCCGGACGATCATGAACGCCCCGTAGCAGACCAGCCCGGCGCCGACGGCAGCCAGCAGGTAGACCCCCAGTGGCTGGTCGCGGAGGGCGCGGAGCCCGCCGTCCAGGCCGGTTGAATTTTCGGGGTGGGCCTGCAAGGTGGCGATGGCAATCAGCAGGCCGGTCAGGAGCAGCACAGCGCCCTTGGCCACATACCCGGTCACCCCCAGCACTGTGACGGCGGTTCCCGCCGTGTTGTTGGCCGGCATCACCAGATGCTTTTCGAATGATTTCCGCAGGCCGCGGATGGCATACCCCACCCCCGTCACGGCGATTGCCGCCCCCAGCAGCACCAGCAGGGCCACGCCGCCGGGGGCTTTCATGAGGTTGACGGTCATGTCGCTGGCGGCCTGCTGGTTGTCCCCGCCCGAGCCCGTGCCCCTGGCGAAGGACAACAGCGTCAGCGCCAGTCCGGCGAACACCAACGCCTGCGCCCCCGCTTTTGCCTTTCTCCCGGCCTTTTCCTTGGCGGGAAGGCGGTTGTAGTCGAAGATGGCGTCACTGGTCTGCCACAGCGCCAGCGCCGCGCAGGCCGAGAAGCTCGCCCACAGCAGGAAGGGCCCGGCCGGCTGGGTGGAAAGTTCCGCCACGGCCCCGCTGAAGTCCGCGTTGCCGGTGCCGCCCATGGCCAGCCGGATGGCGATGGCACCCACCAGCAGATGCAAGATGCCGCTCGCCGCAAACCCTGCCCTGGCCAGCAGTTCCAGTGTTCGCGAGTTGGTGACGTTCTCTGCCGCGTCCACGGCCTGCTTCAGTTCTCTTTTGATGACTGTTCCTTTGTGCGTGCGCAACTACCGCGCGGTGGTTCACTGGTGTGCGTGCCCCACACAAACGCAATCGTCCCACGCCGGCGTTGCCCGGAACAGTACCCGCCGGCCCCGTTAGGTTCGACGGCGGACTGCCCGGTGCTGGCCGGTCCACGCCGCTGACATGCAGTTTCACCCTGTGGTGCCTGCGGCGATGCAAGCAGGAGCAGCAGCGATTGGACAGGCACCGCTCATTTCCCCGGGGGACCAGCATGACTTTTTACGGCGCTGACGTCAGCCAGCGTGGCTGACTCCTCTGGTGGTCCGGCGCTACCGCCGGCGGTAGCAGAGGTCGAAGATCAGCCGCCCGGCCTCGTGGGCTTTCGCTTCGAAGCTGGTCCGGATCCTGCCCTCGAACCGCGGTGCCCAGCCGCCGGTTTCATCGATGCCCTGGTTGGGGCCGGTGTGTTCCGTGCTTACGGGTGCCCGGCCCTCGCGGACAGGCGCGCCGCCCACCACGGTTTCGACGCCGGATTGCCAGACCTGGGTGAGCGGGCTCTCCGGCCCGCGGCGCTCGCCGGTGTGCAGGTTCTCGAATTCCGGGGATTCCGCCAGGACGTCACGGACGTGGATGGCGTAGTTGGACCAGTCCGTGGCGATCCGCCACAACCCGCCCGGCTTCAGTGCACGTGCAGCCAGCGTGGCGAAGTCGGGTTGGATCAGGCGGCGCTTGTGGTGCCGCGACTTGTGCCAGGGGTCGGGGAAAAAGACCCACAGTTCGTCCACCGACCCTGCCGGCAGCATGGTGGCCAGCACCTCGGGAGCGTTGGCTTCCACGACGCGGACATTGCTGAGCCCGCGGCTGTTGATCTTGATGATGGTGTTGGCAAGGCCGGGGGTGTAGACCTCCACGGCAAGGAAGTCCGTGTCCGGGTTCTGCTCGGCGGCGTGGCAGATGGCGTCACCCAAGCCGGAGCCGATTTCCACGATGATGGGTGCCTTGCGGCCGAACTCCGCCTCGGCGTCGAACGTGTAATCCGGGTGGACAGAGGTGTTGGCGACGTGCCGGGGGACGTTGACCGCCCACCGTTCTGCGTGCTCTTCCCAGGCCGCCTGGCGGCGGCCCTGCAGCCGGGTGCCACGGCGCACGAAGCTGACAGGCCGGCCGCCGTAGGTGCCGAAGGAAGCCTGCGTTCCGGGCGTGACCGGCCTCGAAACATGCGGCTGCTGGGGGGTTTCCGGGGATTCACTCATCCCTTCAAGAATACCGGGGTGCAAAGGCGCCGCGCTGCGCAGCCGGAGCAATCAGCGGTGAGTCCGGCCAACGGTGCACGTGGCCGATGTACGTGGACAACCCTGCCGCCGGCCGCTCCTGCAAGAATGGGCGGGTGACGGAAGCGACGAACGCCGGGGCAAGGAAGCAGCGGCACAGGGAGCCGGTGGGGCCGGACCGGCACGCCAGGTCCCAGCCCGGGACGTTGGTCGACGCCGAAATTGACGAGTCCCCCGCGCCGGGACCAACGCGGGTCGGAAGCCGGCGGCAGCTTGCCTACCTCGGCCTGTGCCTGGTGCTGGTCGGGCTCAACCTGCGGACCGTCTTCTCCAGCTTTTCCGCGGTGCTCCCGGAGGCAAGCTCGCAGGGGTCGCTGCCCGGGTGGGCTGTTGTGGTGTTGACCACCGTTCCGGTGACGCTGCTCGGCGTGTTCGCCCCGCTTGCCCCGGTGCTGGCCCGCAGGTTTGGTGCCGAACGCGTCCTGCTCGGCGCCATGGCTGTCCTGACGGCAGGGCTGCTGCTGCGCCCGGTGGACACAGGGATACCCGCCGCCGGCCATCTGCCTGCACTCCTCGCCGGGACGGCGTGCTGCGGTGCCGCCATTGCCCTCTGCAACGTCCTCCTTCCCGGCTTGGTGAAACGCGACTTTCCGCACCGGCTGGGCCTCATGGGCGGGCTCTACACCACGGCGATCTGTGCGTCCGCCGCACTCGGGGCGGGCTTCACGTACCCGGTTTACACGGCGACGGGGGAGTGGACCCTGGCCCTGGGGTTCTGGGCCCTGCCCGCCGCCGTCGTCCTTCTCCTGTTCCTTCCCGTGGCCGTCCGCCAGCGGCCCGTACGGCATCAGGCCGCCAAGGACGGCGTGAACGTGTGGCGGTCGGCGGTGGCGTGGCAGGTGACCCTCTTCATGGTGCTGCAGGCCATGATGTCCTTCAGCGTCTTCGCCTGGCTGGCGCCCATCCTCCGGGAACGCGGCGTGGACGGCGGAACCGCCGGCCTGATCGTATCGGCCAGCATCGTGCTGCAGATGCTTGGCTCGCTGTTTGCACCGGCGCTGGCGGCCACGTTCCGGGAACAGCGGGCCCTCAACACCGTGGTTGCGCTGATGACGGGCACCGGATTCGCGCTCTGCATCTTCGGGCCCCTGGACCTCGTGTGGGTGTGGGCAGGCCTGTTGGGGCTGGGGCAGGGCAGCCTGACGGCGGTGGCGCTGACCATGATCATGCTGCGCACCCGGGACGGGCACACGGCCGCGCACTTGTCCGGAATGATGCAGGGCGTGGGGTACGGGTTGGGCTCCACCGGGACCCTGATGGTCGGGCAGCTCCACCAGGTCACCGGGTCCTTTGCGGCCGCCGGCGTCCTGTTCCTGACGGTGGGCCTGCTGGCCGCCGTCTTCGGTTACCGTGCGGGCCGCGACAGGTACGTCGGTTAGGGCGGTGACCGTGCCCGATTCCACCCTTCCCGCCGCCCATACGGCCGCAGGCATCCTGCAGCGGCCGTACCTGTGGGTCACGACCGGCACCTGTGCCCTGGTGTTCCTCGCCGCGTTCGAATCGCTCGCGGTGACCACCATCATGCCCCTGGTCAGCCGCGAGCTGGACGGCGCCGCCCTGTACGCCCTGGCCTTTGCCGGTCCGCTGGCCACCGGCGTCATCGGCATGGTGGCCGCCGGCAACTGGTCCGACCGGCGAGGACCGGCGGCGCCACTTTACGCGTCCGTGGGGCTGTTCGTGCTGGGCCTGCTGATTGCCGGCACCTCAGCCACCATGCCGATGCTCGTTTCGGGCCGGCTGGTCCAGGGCCTGGGCGGTGGAGCCCTCACCGTGGCCCTGTATGTCCTGGTGGCCCGGATCTACCCAGGCATGCTGCATCCGAAGATATTTGCCGCGTTTTCCGCAGCCTGGGTGATCCCGTCCCTTGTGGGCCCGTTCGCCGCCGGGATCGTGGCGCAGGTCTTCAGTTGGCACTGGGTATTCCTGGGTGTAGTCGGGCTGGTCATTCCGGCCCTGCTGATGATCGCGCCCGTCCTGCGCGGGATGGCCCGCCCGCCGGCAGGAACCGCAGAAATCCCCTGGGCAGTGGACCGGCTCGCGTGGGCGGCGCTCGCCGCGGCGGCAGTGCTGGGGCTGAACCTGTCCGCGGAAGCGCGCATCCCGGGGTTTCCCGCAGCCACTGCGCTGCTGGCCGTTGCCGCCCTCGTTCTGGCGCTGCTGGCCGTCCGCCCGCTGGTTCCCCGCGGCACCCTCCTCGCCCGGCGCGGCCTGCCGAGCGTCATCCTGGCACGCGGGCTCGCCTCGGCCGCGTTCTTCGGCGCCGAGGTGTACCTGCCGTACCTGCTGGTCGAGCAGTACGCCTTTTCACCAACCTTCGCCGGGCTCACCCTCACCGGCGGTGCCCTTGCCTGGGCTGGGGCGTCAGCCGTGCAGGGCCGCCTGGGCGCCCGGCTGTCCCACCGTGGTGCCGTGAGGACCGGGGCGCTGATGGTCCTGGGAGCGGTGCTGCTCGCCCTGGCCACCACCGCGCTGCACTGGCCGGCCGCAGTCGCCATCGCCGGCTGGATCTTTGCCGGCGGCGGCATGGGCCTTCTCTACCCACGGCTAAGCGTCATGACCCTGGCCCTGTCCACCAACGACGACGAGGGCTTCAACAGTTCCGCAATGTCCATCTCCGACTCGCTGGGCGGGGCGCTTGCGCTGGCCACGACCGGCATCGTCTTCGCGGCATTCACGACGACGGCGGCGTCCTTTGCCGGCGTCTTCGGCCTTGCCGCCGTGGTTGCCGTCGCCGCGGCTTTCGTTGCGCCGAGGGTCACCAGCAGGAACCCGTAGGGCTTTAGCTCAGCCGCGTGGCTCGAAGGACGACATCGGCGATGGTGGCGTGCTGGCCTTCCGGTCCCGTCACCGGGCGCTCACGGCTGGTGAGGACCTCAAGCTGCCACCCGGGGCTGTCCAGCCCCAGTTCGCGGACCAGTTCATCGCCGGTGTAGAACATCTCCCTGTGGTTGTGGTGGCCGGCGCCCCACGGCGGGAGCCGGTCCGGATGGTGGCCCACCACCAGCAGGGTTCCGCCGGGCTTGACCGCTGCAGTCGCCGTCCGCAGCGGCCCCTGCCAGGCGAGTTCCTGCGAGTGCAGGAACTGTGAGGTCACCAGGTCGAAGTGCCCCTCGGGCTGCCACTGCTCCAGGTCGGCCTGCTGCCAGGTGATCCGGCTGGCAATGGCGCCCTCAGCCGCGTGCACGCTCTCCCTCGCCAGCGCAGCCTTCTCGTGGGATTGCGCACGTTCCAGCGCGACGGCGGAAACGTCGACGGCGGTCACGGTCCAGCCCTGCTGCGCCAGCCAGATGGCGTCGGCCCCTTCGCCGCAGCCGAGGTCCAGCGCCTTGCCGGGCCGCAACCCTCCGGCCTCCCGCACCAGTTGCGGGTTCGGTTTGCCGCTCCATATCTGTGGTTTGGTCCGGTACCTTTCGTCCCAGATCGAGGCGGCGTCGTCGCCGCGGATACCGCTGCCGGGGCCGCCGGTACCGGTGTCCGGGGAGGCACCCCCGTCGTGCCTGTCGTGGTGGTGCGCCGCCTGTTCGCTCATGCCTCAACACTGCCCTGCCGCGGCGGCTTAGGCAACGCCTCCATGCGGCTGGCAGGCACGGCGCCTGACATGCCGCCGGGGGCGTCAATGCCCGCCAGCGGGAGAGCCGGGAAGGGGAAGGGGGCGAAGGATGCTAGACTGGTGGAACTTGATGTGCAGTGATGCCCAGGTTTTCTTTTGTGAAGGTTCCTTTATCGAGGTTCCCTTCATAACGGGTCTGGGCTTTTTTCATGTGAGAGGCACATCCTGCGTCGATGAACGCGTTCCATTTGGTCCCGGCCGTCGCTTTGAATAAGCGGCAGCAGGCTGGTTGATCACCTGAATTTTCTTCGGCGAAACCCCTGGGCCAACCGGCACCGGGGGCCCGATATCCGCATGGATACCGCCTGAAAGACCTTTTGACTTGACTACTTTTGCTGCCCTCGGCACGCCCAAAGCCCTCGCCGAAACCCTCGCCGCGCAGGGAATCGAATCCCCGTTCCCCATCCAGGTGAAGACCCTGCCGGACACCCTGTCCGGCCGGGACGTCCTGGGCCGCGGCCGGACCGGCTCCGGCAAGACCATTGCCTTCGCCATCCCGCTGGTGGCCCGCCTGGCCGAGCGCGAAGCCCCGTACTTCCGCAAGCCCGGCCGCCCCATGGGCCTGGTCCTTGCCCCCACCCGTGAACTGGCAACGCAGATCAACGCCACCATCGAGCCGCTGGCCAAGGCCGTGGGCCTGAACACCACCGTGATTTACGGCGGCATCTCCCAGGCGCGCCAGGAGAAGGCGCTGCGCGCCGGCGTCGACATCGTCATCGCCTGCCCGGGCCGCCTGGAGGACCTCATCCGCCAGCGCATCCTCACCCTCGAAGCCGTGGAGATCACCGTCCTGGACGAGGCTGACCACATGGCCGACCTCGGCTTCCTGCCCGTGGTGAAGAAGCTTATGGACATGACGCCCAGCCAGGGGCAGCGCCTGCTCTTCTCGGCCACCCTGGACAACGGCGTGGACAAGATCGTCCAACGCTACCTCTCCAACCCGCTCACCCACTCGGTGGACGATCCGCAGGCCGCGGTGACCACCATGGAGCACCATGTGCTGGTGGTCAACGACCAGACGGTCAAGAAGCAACTGATCGTGGAGCTCGCATCCGGCGCCGGCCGCCGCGTCCTCTTCATGCGGACCAAGCACCACGCCCGCAAGCTCGCCAAGACCCTGACCGACGCCGGGATCCCCGCCGTGGACCTGCACGGCAACCTGTCGCAGAACGCCCGTGACCGCAACCTGGCAGAGTTCTCCTCCGGCGAGGTGCGCGTCCTGGTGGCCACCGATGTCGCGGCCCGCGGCGTGCACGTGGACGACGTCGAACTGGTCATCCATGTTGACCCGCCCACCGAGCACAAGGCGTACCTGCACCGCTCGGGCCGTACCGCCCGTGCCGGTTCCGACGGCACCGTGGTCACGTTGACCCTCCCGGAGCAGCAGACCGACGTCAAGAAGCTGATGAAGGCCGCCGGCGTGGACGTGAACTTCGAACGCGTCACGGCCAACTCGCCCATCGTCTCGGAGCTGGTGGGCGACATCGCGGACAAGGTGGACCCCCGCACCCGCGCCGCACTGCTGGCAGCCAAGGCCCAGAAGCAGGGCGGTGGCACCTCCACCGGAGCAAACGCGGAGCGCAAGCGTGCCCGCCGCCAGGCTTCCCCGGTTGCGGGAGGCCGCGGCGGACGCGGAGGCCGCGGCAAGGTTTCCGCCGAACCCGTCCGCACTGACGTTCCGCGCGCCGAGCGGCGCGCCGCAACCTTCGAGGGACGTACTGAAGCCCGCGCCGCGGCGGACTTCGTCCGCGAGCAGAACGAGGACCGTGCCATTGCGGCTGCGGCTGCACGGCGTAATGCCCGCGGCCGTGGCACCACCGGTAACGCCCACCGCAACGACGTTCCTGCCGCAGGCGGCCGGGCATCGGCAGGCCGGGGTTCTGACGGACGCAGCGCCGACGCCCGCACCGATTCCCGCATCACCCGCAGCGACGCTCCCCGCGGTGGCTCCGGCCGTCCCGCTTCCGGCGGGCAGCGCTCGGGGCGCCCGGCCACCGGCCAGCGCGCAGCTGCAGGTGCGGGCCGCTCCGGCGGCCAGCGCTCAAGTGCAGGTGCGTCGAACGCGGGCGGCAGCAAGGCTGTCTGGTCCTCCAACACCGGTGGAACGTCCGGCGGATCCTACGCCGGTAACGGCGGCGGCTCAGGCCGTCCGGCCCGCAGCGGTCCCCGCCGCGCTTCGGCTCCGGCATCGAACGAACGCCGCGGCCGCTAGGATCACCAGCCCCGGGCGCGCCACTCCTTAAGGTGTGGCCGCTCGGCGCCGAGCGTCGTCGGCTTTCCATGGCCGGGATGCACGACGGCGGCATCGGGGTAGGCGCCGAACAGCCGCTCCGTCACGTCCGACAGCAGCTGGGTGAACCGCTCCGGATCCTTCTGCGTGTTGCCCACGCCGCCGGGAAAGAGCGAGTCGCCGGAGAAGATGTGAACCGCGCCCTCCGGGTCCTGGTACACAAAAGCGATCGAGCCGGGCGTGTGTCCGCGCAAATGGACAGCCGACAACTCGAACCCGTCCACGGCAACCTTGTCCCCATGCCCAAGGCGCCGGTCCACCGGAACAGGCAGCGCGTCGGCGTCGTCCGCTCCTGCAACGGTGGGGACACCGGTGGCCGCCACCAGCTCCTTCAATGCCCGGACGTGGTCCCAGTGCTGGTGGGTCGTGGCGATCAGCGCAAGCCGGGGCCCAGCGGACGTATCGGCGGCGGAGTCCTGCAGCAGTTGACGGATGGCCGGAAGGTCGTCAGCGGCGTCGATCAGCACCTGTTCGCCGCTGGCTTTGGCGGTTAGCAGGTACACGTTGTTGTCCATCCCGCTGACGGAGATCCGCCGGATGGTCAGGGCTGGCAGGTCGTGAAGGAGTGAGTCCATGGCTTCAGTCCAGGGACGCGCTTTCGCGGCCCTCAGACACCCAGTTGGGATCGGCGGAGCGGGAGCCGACGACGGCGTCCGAAGCTTCGCCCAGTGCGTCCAGCTGGCCAGGGGTCAGTTCCAGGGCGAGCGCTCCGAGGTTTTCGTCGATCCGGTGCGTTTTGCGGGTGCCGGGGATGGGGACGACGGGCAGGCCCAGCAGTTTGCCCTGGGCGAGCAGCCAGGCCAGCGCCACCTGGGCGGGTGTCGCGCCGAGCTCCTCCGCCACCGATCGGACGGTGGCCACCACTGCCTCGTTGGCGCTGGCAGCGTCCGGGGCGAAGCGGGGGATCCGGCGCCGGAAGTCTTTGTCCCCCAGGTTCGAGGCGTCAACAGTGCCGGTGAGGAATCCCCGGCCCAGCGGCGAGTACGGGACAAAACCCGTTCCCAGGGCGGCCGCGGCAGGAACAACGTTGCGTTCCACGTCGCGGCTCCAGATGGACCATTCACTCTGGACCGCCGCAATGGAGTGGACGGAGGAGGCTTCTTCCAGCTCCTGGGCCGTCACTTCCGACAATCCCAGGTGCTTGACCTTGCCTTGTTGTACAAGCTCCGCCATGGCCTCCACGGTTTCCACAATCGGAACGCGGAGGTCACGGCGGTGCATGTAGTAGAGGTCGATCACGTCAGTACCCAGCCGTTGCAGGCTTCGGTCCACGGCCCGCCGGATATGGTCGGCGTCGCCCCGGACGTCCGTGTACCCGTCCGCCGGCGACCCTACCAGGCCGAACTTCGTGGCCACCTGGACCTCGTCCCGCCGCTCCTTCAGGAGCTGAGCGATCAGTTCCTCGTTGCTGCCACCGCCGTAGATGTCCGCTGTGTCGATGAAGGTAACACCGGAATCGACGGCGTGATGCAGCGTCCGCAGGGCCTCGGACGGGTTAACCTCCCCATAAACCGGTGTGAGTGCCATGCCGCCGAACCCGAGCGCGCTGACCTGGAGGGCATCGCCGAGGTGAACAGATGGTGAAGTCATGAACGTGCTCCCGTCATTGAAGTTGTCCCACAAGAACCTGGCCCCGGGCCGCTGTATTCCGTCGGGCCTAGTGCCAGGGGATGACCCGGTCTGCGGCCGGACGGGTCGCCTGGACCAGCCGCGCGTTGGCTTCATCAGGCCCGGCCGCCCACGCTTCTGCTGCCGCCCGTTCCATTCCAAATGAAACGTGCCTTTCCACCAGCCGGCTCAGCCGCAGCTCCTGCGGCGTGTCCACGAACCAGACCTCGTCCAGCTGGGCCCGGACCTCCTTCCAGGGCTCCTGCTCCGCGAGCAGGTAGTTCCCTTCGGTGATGACCAGCGGTACCTCGGCCGGGATGGCGATGGACGCGGCCACGGGCTCGTCAAGGGTGCGCCGGAACTCGGGGGCGTAGACCACTGCCTCGTCCCGGCGGGCGAGGCGCCGCAGCAGCGAAAGGTAGCCGCCGGCGTCGAACGTGTCGATGGCGCCTTTCCGCTGCCGAAGCAGAGTGCCGTCAATGATGGCGTTCCCCAGGTGGAAGCCGTCCATGGGGACCACCACGGCGGTGCCGGGGCCAAATTGCTGCTGGATCCAGGCCGCGAAGGTGGACTTGCCTGACCCGGGCGCGCCCACGACGCCCAGGATGGTCCGCGTTCCGGGAAGCATTCTGCGCCGGAGGGCGTCCATTGCCTCAGAGATCTTGGGGGAGTCCATGGCAAAAGCCTAGACCGCCCGCGGAGTCCGCCCCGGGTTTCCTGTCATGAAGGCCGCGTACGACCGCCGGGTTCGGCGGCGGCAGGCTGCTTCTTCCCGGCCGGGAGCGCCTTCAACCCGGCGGCGCAACCCACAATGCCGGCGATGAACAACAGTTTCAGGATGCTGAAGGGCTCAACGCCGGTGGCCATCGCCCAGCCCACCGTCAGTGCGGCACCGATTCCTACCCAAATGGCGTAGGCGGTGCCCAGCGGGATGCTGCGGATGGCCAGGCCCAAACCCAGCATGCTCAACACGGCGGTGACCACGAAGACGAGGGTGGGCAGGGGTTTGCTGAAGCCGTCGGACAGGCCCAGGGCCGTTGCCCAGACAGCTTCCAGGACGGCTGAGGCCAGGAGTACCAGCCAGGGAAGGGAACGCCGCAGCATCACGCCACCACCTTCAGGCCAACCACGCACGCGGCGATGCCGGACAGCAGGAGCAGCCGTGCCGCCGTCGGGCGTTCCACTTTGGTGGCGATCGCGTAGGCGGAGGTCAGGACCACGCCCACCCCCACCCATACGGCGTAGGCGGTGCCGGTGGGAATGGTCTGCATCGCGATGGCCAGGCCGCCGGTGCTGGCGGCGACGGAAACCAGGAACAGGAAGGCGGGTGCCATCCGGCGGCGGCCCGAAGCTTGGAAGGCACGGTGCAGGGCTGCGGCCCACACGGCCTCAAGCGCGCCGGAGAGAAGGAGTATTACCCACGACATGACAGATCCTTTGGCCAGTCTTGTCGCGTTCCGGGTACTGAACCGTCGTCCGGAGGCTCGGGTGGAGCCTTGTCCTCCAGCGTAGCAACGTTCGGCGGCGGCTGGCCACGTTGGTGGCCAACTTCACCAGCCGCGCCCAAGTAGGTAGCAGCAGATGTCGTTATGAGCCCTCATAACGACATCTGCTGCTACTCAGTTGGGGGAGCGCTGGTTAGAGCGCGCCGCCGGCAGCCTCCGGGGCGGCCGTGTCCCGGCCGCCGTCACCGATGGTCTCTCGGGCAATGAAGTTCTCGATGTCGAAGAGGTTGTCCGCCCGCTCGGCGATGTTCACCAGCGTGGTCATGGACGCCACCTCCTCCACCTGCTCCTTGAGGAACCACAGCATGAATTGCTCGCCCAGGGCATCGTTTTCGCTGCGGGCGGCCCGGAACAGGTCTTCGATGTTGCGGGTGACTTCCTTTTCCTGGTTGAGGGCAAGGGCCAGCGGCTCGGTAACCTGGGAGAAGTCGTTGCGGACGGCCGGGACCCCGGGAATGGTGAAGGGGATGTCGCGGTCCAGCATGTACTGCACCATCATCATGGCGTGGTTCCGCTCCTCCACGGACTGGCGGTAGAAGTACTTGGCCAGCTGGGGAAGGTCCTGGTTGGCGAACCAGGTGGCCACGGCGATGTACTGCTGGGATGCAGTGAACTCGTTGGCGATCTGGGTGGACAGGAGCGAATTGAACGTTGAAGTGGTCATAGCCCGAGTCTAGGGACGGGCGCGTGGACCCACCAGTGTGGAAAGGCTCGTCTTCCCTAGGCGAGGCTGCCCTTCCCGGCGGTGCCGATCAGTCCGCCACGGGGTCGATGGACACCACGGCCAGGAAGCCGCGGCCCAGGACTTCAGGGCTGGCGCTGTCCGAGCCCACCACGGCGTCGTACCGGGCCAGCACCTCCGGCTCATGCGTCTCATCGGCCACGGTCGCCTGCCCCTGCAGGAGCACCCCCACCTGCCGCTCCCCCAGGGGCTTGGAGCGTTTCTTTGAGAGTTCGACGATGGATGTGTAGGCCTTGTACGCCCCGGCCCGGGTGATGACATTGAGGTTCCGGATGTCACCGGTGGGCAGTGCCCCCACGGTGGCCGCCCCGCCGTCGAACCGGAAAGGCCTGTACTTCTCCACCGGATGCTCGGCGCCGTCAATGGTCAGCAGCAGCAGATCCCCCTCGATCACCGTCAGGAGCCGCTCCGTCCCCGGAAACTGGGAAAAGTC
This sequence comes from Arthrobacter sp. K4-10C, assembly GCF_059090085.1. Lineage (NCBI taxonomy): Bacteria > Bacillati > Actinomycetota > Actinomycetes > Micrococcales > Micrococcaceae > Arthrobacter > Arthrobacter sp. K4-10C. The sequence continues at coordinate 163,250 of NZ_JBNHFI010000008.1, forward strand.
GCCGGCCTTGGTGACGTCCGCGATGCTCAGGCGCCAGTCCCAGCCTGCATCCCGGCCGCCCTCCCCGGCCCCGCGTCCCGGAATACCTGCGGATTCAATAGGCTGGCCGGCAATCTGGCGCGTCACCCCGCCGCCGTTGCGCCAGGGTTCGGCCTTGAGCTCGGCGAAGCGGATGATCTGCATCAGCCCAGCCTAGTTCCCGGCAGGACTTCCCGCCGTCGCGCGCCCGGGCCTTCCCTGCTACTCTCCTCCGGGGGGTCAACACGAAAACAGCCTCAAGGAGCCGGGAATGTTCGTCAAAGTGTGTGGTCTCAGTACCCCTGAATCGGTCCGCGAAGCGGTTGATTCCGGAGCGGATGCCGTAGGTTTCGTCCTCACCGCCAGCCCGCGCGTTGTCTCGCCGCACCAGGTGTCCTCGCTTCTGGCGGAGGTCCCGGCCCGGGTCACCCCCATCGGCGTCTTCCGCCATGAGCCGGTTGCCGACGCCATTGCCATCGCCCGCGCCGCCGGGCTGGAGTGGATCCAGCTGCATGGCACCCGCTCGCGGGAGGACGTTGCCACCGTGCACGACGCCGGCATGAAGCTGGTCAGGGCCGTCACCATGGGTGCGGCCCCGGAAGAGTTCGAAGACTGGGGCGAGGAATTGCTCCTGATTGACGCTGCGGTGCCCGGGTCCGGTGAGTCCTGGGACTACTCCGCCATGGCCGGTGTTCCCGGACTGCAAGGGCGCAGCTGGCTGCTTGCCGGCGGCCTGGACCCGGACAACGTGGGCGAGGCAACCGCCGCTGCGCACGCATGGGGTGTGGACGTGTCCTCCGGCGTGGAGGTGTCCCGGGGCGTCAAGGACCTGGCCAAGATCCGCGCCTTCGTCCACGCCGCGAAGGCGGACGCCACCGTCTGACGCTGGTTCTTTCTGGACCGCGGTTTTCAGGGTCCGGTCAGGGGATTCCCCCACCACTGTGTGGTGCCCGCCGGGGGACAATGGGTGGATGAAGACGCTGCTCAACATCATCTGGCTGGTTTTTGGCGGCCTCTGGCTTGCCCTGGGTTATTTCCTGGCCGGCGTGGTCTGCTGCCTGCTGGTGGTTACCATCCCGTGGGGCATCGCCTCGTTCCGGATCGCCGCCTACACGTTGTGGCCCTTTGGACGGACGGTGGTGGACAAGCCGGGCGGCACGGGCATCTTCGCCATGCTGGGCAACGTGATCTGGCTGCTGGTGGCAGGCATCTGGATCGCCATCGGCCATGTGGTGACGGCCTTCGCCATGGCCGTCACCATCATCGGCATACCGCTGGCCATCGCGAACCTGAAACTGATTCCGGTGTCCCTGATGCCGCTCGGCAAGCAGATCGTGCCCACCAACGCGCCGTTCGTGGCCGCGTACCGGTAGCCTTCCCAGGGCCTTCCGGCTGCGCCTCCCCGTCCTGGTCGCCGGGCCGGGATCCGGAATCGCAGGTCAGCGGCGCGGAGGGCTGGCCCGGAACGCCCCGTCCACCAGGATGGCCACGGCATCGCTGTCGTCCAGTTCGGCGGCGATGTCAACGTCCCCCAAGTAGCCGGCACCGGCAAGCTCCCGCCCGCTGGAGCAGCTGTGCAGCATCTGGCGAAGGTGCGGCTCGGCAGCCTCGAAAACCGCCATTGCCATCTCCGCTTCCGGTGCGTAGCCGTGTCTTCCGTCCCTGCCTTCCGCCGCCTCATAACCGCCCTTTCCCGCCGCGGCCAGCCCGGCAATGAAGGCGCCTGCTCCGATCTGGTCTTCGACGGCGGGGCGGAGCGTGCCGTCCGGCCACCGTTCACCGGCGGCCACCACGGCAATCACCGCGTCCTCCGGAAGGTTCGCCGCCACCCACTCGGCGGTCGCTGCCGCGTTCCGCAGGCACACCGCGGCCACGAGTGGGACCTCGCCGGCCAGCACGTGGCACAGCGCGGAACCGTTTGGGGAGGGCAGGACCACCCGCAGCAGGGAAGCGGCGGCCCGGAAGCTGGCCGGGGACAGGCTGAGCCCGCCGCCGTCGCGGGGGCCTGCCAGCTGGGCGTTGTGGTGGGCCGCGAAGTCCTCCGCGCTGGTGTCCTTCCAGGGATACGGAAACACTTCCGCGCCGCGGTCAAGGGCGACGCTCACGCACGTGCCGAAGGACAGGACGTCCACCACCACGGCAAGGTCCGCCCCGGGCGCGACTGTCCTGGCGCCGTCGAGCCCCCATTCCATCCGCACCGTGTAAGGAAGCTGCCGGTGGGCTGTGTTCGCCGAATGCACGTGCAGGGTCTTGGAGGAGGGTGCATTCATTCCAGTTCACCTTTCAGGTTCCGGTGCGCGGCGTCCAGCCACAGCTCTTTCGCCCGGCCAGTGTGGAAGAGCGGGTCCAGTTCCAGCAGGTGGCGCACGACGGCGGCACGCCCCGCCGCGAAGTCGGCGTCGCCCACGTGGGCATAGTCCTTCCGGACTGCAGCCAGGTAGCGGGCATATTCGTCCGGTTCCCCGCCCAGGACGGACAGGTCGGCATCGCACAGGAGGGCGCCGCCGTCGTCTCCTGCTTCCGGGCGGTGGTCTCCGGTCAGCCGGACCAGACGCGCCACCTCAGCCACCTCGACGGCCGGCAGGCCGGCCTGGCGCAGGCGGTGCTCGGCCAGCCGGGCCGACTCCTCCTCATCCTGGACGGGGATCCCCTGGTACACCGCGTCGTGGAACCAGGCGGCCAGGAGAACGGTGCGGGGAGGGTCGGCCGGCTCGGTGATCAGGTCCAGGGATTCGAGCACGGAGAGCAGATGCGTGCATCCGTGGTAGTGGCGGTGCGGTTCGCTCCAGCGGTCCAGCAGATCAAGGAACAAGGCGTCGTGGCCGGGCATGATTGCGTCCCAGCGGAGCTGCAGCGGCATCTTGAGCGACTTGTTCCGCTGCCTGGCGGGAATCCGGAGGCCGCTGGCAATCAGCTTGCGGACCAGCATCCGGGCCTCAACGGGAACGGCGCCGGCCGCCACCAGTTCATCGAAGCGGCGTTCGGGAACGTCGTAATGGTCGCCGTCGAAAGCCCTCTCGGGGATCCCTCCTGACGCGGCGAAGTCATGCAGCTCAGCCAGCGAGGTATCGGAGACCAGGTGGGAGAAATGCGTGCCGTGCGCAGGCCATAGTGGCGGGTCGATGTAGATGGCCATGGAGGAAGTCTAGTGGTGCGGGCCGGCGGTTCGGCGGAACCCCCACCAAACCGTCATCTTCGAAAAAGCGGAAGAAAGAAGGGAATCACGCCGTATCTGCGCCCTATGCTTGGAAAATGACCATCATCCGCGTTTCCGAGGCCGCGCGCTTCCTCGGTGTCAGTGACGATACCGTCCGGCGCTGGACGGACAACGGATCCCTTACCCCGCTGCGGGATGACTCGGGCCGGCTCGCCGTCGACGGGCTGGAGCTAGCCCGGCATGCCCGGAAGCTGGCGCAGCTGCCCGACGACCCCCACCGCACGGGCAGTTCGGCCCGAAACAGGTTCGTCGGGCTGGTCACCGGCATCACCGCTGACAGCGTCATGGCCCAGGTGGAGCTGCAGTGCGGACCGTTCCGTGTGGTGTCCCTGATGAGCAGCGAGGCAGTGCGGGAGCTGGGGCTGGAGCTTGGCTCCGTTGCCACTGCCGTCGTCAAAGCCACCACCGTCATCATCGAGACCCCACAGGGAAAGGGCGCCCTGTGAGAAGCCAGCTGGCGGCGGTACTCATCCTGGCATCCGGGCTCGCCGGGTGCGCCAGCGGCGATGCCGGCGGCGATGCCGCTCGGTCCGCCGGGATCAACGAAGAAACCGGCACCCTCACGGTCTTCGCGGCCGCCTCGCTGAAATCCAGCTTTACCCAACTGGCGGGAATGTTCGAGGCCCGGCATCCCGGAACTGACGTCACGCTAAGCTTTGCCGGTTCGTCGGAGCTGGCCACGCAGATCGGCCAGGGTGCTCCGGCGGACGTTTTTGCCTCCGCTGACACCAGGACGATGGACAAGCTGCAGGATGCCGGGCTCCTGGACGGCGGACCGCAGATCTTCGCCACCAACACTCCTGCCATCGCGGTCCCGCCCGGAAACCCTGCGCGCGTCAGCTCCTTCGCGGACCTGTCCAGGCCCGGTACCCGTCTCGTCATGTGCGCCCCGCAGGTGCCGTGCGGTGCCGCGGCAGCTGCCGTGGCGGAACAGCAGGGGGCGGAGCTCAGGCCGGTCAGCGAGGAAAGCTCCGTCACCGACGTGCTGGGCAAGGTGGTGTCCGGCGAGGCCGACGCCGGGCTGGTCTACGTCACCGACGTGCGTTCGGCGGGGGACAAGGTGGAAAGCGTCCCCTTCCCTGAAGCAGGAGACGCCGTCAACAGCTATCCCATCGCGGCAGTGGCGGGAAGCAGGAAGAACGCAGCCGCCCGCGCGTTCGTGGACCTGGTCACCGGCCCTGAAGGCCGGCAGGTGCTGGAACGGGCCGGGTTCGGACCCGGCGCCCCGTGAAGACTCCGCCGCGCGACGCCTGGCTCCGCCGCATGGCGAGAGCAGAAACGCGCACCGCCTATACCGGCGTGCCCCGCTGGCTCTATGCCCTGGCAGTCCTGGCCGCCCTGGTCATCGTCCTTCCGCTGCTGGCCATGGTGGCCAGGGTCAACTGGGCCAACTTCCTGCCGTTGATTACCTCGGAATCCGCGGTGACCGCCCTGGGCCTCAGCCTGCGCACCTCGGTAGCCAGCACCGCGCTCTGCATCGTGCTTGGCGTCCCGCTGGCCCTGGTGCTGGCGCGCGGACGGTTTCCGCTGCAGGGCCTGCTGCGCTCGCTGGTGCTGCTCCCGCTGGTGCTGCCGCCCGTCGTCGGGGGCATTGCGCTGCTGTACACGTTCGGCCGGCAGGGCCTCCTGGGGGGGACCCTGGATGTCCTGGGGCTGCAGATTGCCTTCTCAACCACGGCCGTGGTCCTGGCCCAGACCTTCGTGGCGCTGCCGTTCCTGGTGGTCAGCCTGGAAGGGGCGCTGCGCACCGGCGGGCAGAGGTACGAGGCCGTGGCAGCCACTCTCGGCGCTCCGCCCGGCGTCGTCTTCCGCCGTGTCACCCTGCCGCTGATGCTGCCCGGCCTCGCGTCCGGCGCGGTGCTCTCCTTCGCCCGCAGCCTGGGTGAGTTCGGGGCCACGCTCACGTTCGCCGGCAGCCTGCAGGGGGTGACCCGGACTTTGCCGCTGGAGATCTACCTGCAGCGGGAGACCGACCCGGACGCCGCCGTCGCGCTGTCCCTGGTCCTGGTGGCCGTGGCGGTAGCCGTGGTGGCGCTTGCCTACCGGCGTCCTGCCCGCGGGAATCCCCGGCAGGTTTCGGGTGAACAGACGACGGCGCCCGTCCCGGCAGGAGGGACCATTCCGTGACGTTCTCCTTCCAGGCAGCCGTGGCCGAGCGGGGCTTCGACGTCGCCCTCGACGTGGGGCCAGCACAAACTGTGGCTGTCATGGGGCCCAACGGGGCCGGCAAGTCCACGCTCCTGTCCAGCATCGCGGGCCTCGTCAAGCCGGACACCGGCCGCGCCCGCCTCGACGGCCGACTGCTGTTCCAACTGGACGACACGAATCACCACTGGACCCCGCCGCACAGCCGGGGTGCAGCCCTGCTCGCGCAGGAAGCCCTGCTGTTTCCGCACCTTAGCGCCTTGGACAACGTAGCCTTCGGGCTGAGGAGCGCCGGGGTGGCCAGGCGCGCCGCCAACCGTGATGCCACGCACTGGCTGGCGGAAGTGGAGGCTGCGGACCTGGCAGGGCGGCGTCCCGCAGAGCTCTCCGGCGGGCAGGCGCAGCGGGTTGCCGTGGCACGCGCCCTCGCTGCCAATCCCGCCCTCCTCCTGCTGGACGAACCCCTGGCCGCGCTGGATATCCACTCCGCCCCGATGCTGCGCCGCCTGCTCAAGCGCGTCCTCGCCGGGCGGCAGGCCATTATCGTTACGCACGATGTGCTGGACGCGCTGATGCTCGCGGACCGGGTGGCCATCCTGGAGGGCGGCCGGATCGTGGAGGAAGGCCCAACGCGCCAGGTGCTCGAACGGCCCAGGAGTGCTTTCGCCGCTGGTCTCGCCGGACTGAACTTCATGCCGGGCACGTTGACGGGCAGCGGCGTGCGGACGAGCCAGGGCAGGGAAGTTGCCGGCCACCTGGAGGATGCCGGCCAGGGGCACGAGCCCGGCCGGCCCGGCGTCGCCGTGTTCCCGCCGTCGGCCGTGTCCGTGTTCGCCACCGATGCGCACGGCAGTCCCCGGAACTCCTTCCCCGTTTCCATCACTGACCTGGAGCCGCACGGCGACCAGATCCGGGTCCGTGCAGGCGGGCTCGCGGCGGACATCACCCCGGCGGCCTCGGCGGACCTGGGCCTTGTCCCCGGGATGCCCGTGCACTTCGTGGTCAAGGCCGCCGCCGTGGCCGTCTACGAGGCCTGACCGGCCGGGGTCTTGTCCGGAGCTGCGGACCTCCGGCCTCGGCAAGTCCGCCTATCACGGACAAGAGCCTGGAGGACGGGCTACATGCCCGGCAGGTCCAGGGATTCGTATACCTGGATGCTGGCTCCCGGCATCATGAGGTGCGGGTGTCCGTCCAGAAGGGCTTCTGCGCCGGCGAGGTCCTCCGCCTGGAGGATCCCGTAACCCGCCACCCCGGTGGTGGCTTCAGAGGATCCGGCAGCGGTAATCTCCGTTCCGGTGCCCAGCGGGTTGCCCATGTCCACGATGCCATCGCCCGCGCGTCCGGCCCACTCCATCCACGCCTTCATGCCCTCCTGCGCGGCTTCCGGTGAACTGTCAGCCATCTGGGCCTGGGCAGACCGCGGGGCGATGTAGAGAACAACAAACTTCTTCATTGCCTGTCCCGTCTCTCGAGCGCGCCGGCGGACCTTTCCTCCCGGTCACACGCCCGATCCTAGGGGTACCCCGCGTCCATGGGAACAGCGGCCCGGATGTTCGCTGTGGGAAAACTCGTGCGTCCGGCAGGAAATAAACAGTCCCGATCCAAAGTTGAGCGTAGTAGACTCAACTTAGGAAAACTGCCCCTGAAAGGAGCTCTCTTTGGACGTCAAATTCACTACCAAGAGCCAGGAGGCTCTCTCGGCCGCCGCCATGAACGCTTCGACGGCCGGCAACCCGCAGGTGGAACCCGCGCACCTGCTGAAGGCTCTGATGGACCAGCGCGAAGGTGTAGCCGTCGCGCTGCTGCGGGCCACCGGCGCGGACCCGGACGCGGTCAGCGTCCAGGCCAGCAGTGCGATCAAGGCACTTCCCGCCACCTCCGGCGGGTCCAGCCAGCAGGCACAGCTTTCCCGCCCCGCCCTGCAGGCCATCCAGAATGCCAAGGAGGAAGCGGACCGGCTGGGGGACACGTTCGTTTCCACCGAGGTCCTCCTCCTGGCGCTCTCGGCCGGGAATGACGCCGTCGGTCGCTTGCTCCGCGACGCCGGCGCCTCCCGCGAAGCCCTGCTCGCCGCCCTGCCCGGTGTCCGCGGTGACCGCAAGGTCACCAGTCCAGACCCCGAGAACACCTTCCAGTCGCTGGAAAAGTTCGGCACGGACCTCACTGCGATGGCGCGTTCCGGCAAGCTGGACCCGGTGATCGGCCGCGACACCGAGATCCGCCGCATCGTGCAGGTCCTGAGCCGCCGCACCAAGAACAACCCGGTGATCATCGGCGAGCCCGGCGTGGGCAAGACCGCAGTGGTGGAAGGCCTCGCCCAGCGCATGGTGGCGGGAGATGTCCCGGAAAGCCTGCGGGGCAAGACCCTGATCGCCCTGGATCTCGCGTCCATGGTGGCCGGCGCCAAGTACCGCGGCGAGTTCGAGGAGCGGCTGAAGGCCGTTCTGGAGGAGATCAAGAATTCCGAAGGCCAGATTGTCACCTTCATCGACGAAATCCACACCGTGGTGGGTGCCGGGGCAACCGGGGATTCCTCCATGGACGCGGGCAACATGCTCAAGCCCATGCTCGCCCGCGGGGAACTCCGGCTGATCGGCGCCACCACGCTGGACGAGTACCGCGAGAACATCGAGAAGGACCCCGCGCTGGAGCGCCGCTTCCAGCAGGTGTACGTGGGCGAGCCCAGCGTGGAGGACACCATCGGAATCCTCCGCGGCCTGAAGGAGCGGTACGAGGCGCACCACAAGGTGGCCATCGCGGACTCCGCCCTGGTGGCTGCCGCCACGTTGTCCAACCGCTATATTTCCGGCCGGCAACTGCCGGACAAGGCCATTGACCTCGTGGACGAGGCCGCGTCGCGGCTGCGCATGGAGATTGACTCCGCGCCGGAGGAGATCGACCAGCTCCGCCGCGCCGTGGACCGGCTCACCATGGAGGAGCTGGCCCTTGAGAACGAGACCGACCCCGCCTCCGTGGAACGCCTGGCCGCGCTCCGTGCGGACAAGGCGGACAGGGAAGAGGAGCTCGCGGCGCTGAACGCCCGCTGGGAGGCAGAGAAGGCAGGCCTCAACCGTGTCGGTGACCTGAAGGCAAAGCTGGACGAGCTGCGCAGCGCTGCCGACAAGGCGCAGCGCGAAGGCGACCTGGAAACTGCGTCCCGCGTCCTCTACGGCGAGATCCCCGCACTGGAGCGCGAGCTGAACGCGGCCGCAGAAGCCGAGGCTGCCGTTACCGACAAGTCCGGACAGATGGTGGCCGAGCAGGTGACCGCGGACGATATCGCGGAGGTGATCTCGGCGTGGACCGGCATTCCGGCCGGGCGCATGCTGCAGGGCGAAAGCCAGAAGCTGCTGCACATGGAGGAGGAGCTGGGCAAGCGGCTGATCGGCCAGTCGAAGGCTGTGACGGCGGTGTCCGATGCGGTCCGCCGTGCCCGCGCGGGCATCAGCGACCCCAACCGGCCCACGGGTTCGTTCCTCTTCCTGGGCCCCACCGGCGTGGGTAAGACGGAGCTGGCCAAGGCCTTGGCGGACTTCCTCTTCGACGACGAACGCGCCATGGTGCGGATCGACATGTCCGAGTACGGCGAGAAGCACTCCGTGGCGCGGCTTGTGGGTGCCCCTCCGGGCTACGTGGGCTACGAAGAGGGCGGCCAGCTGACGGAGGCCGTCCGCCGCCGGCCGTACTCCGTGGTGCTGCTGGATGAGGTGGAGAAGGCCCACCCGGAGGTGTTCGATATCCTGCTGCAGGTTCTCGACGACGGCCGGCTCACCGATGGGCAGGGCCGCACCGTGGACTTCCGCAACGTCATCCTGGTCCTGACGTCCAACCTGGGCAGCCAGTTCCTGGTGGACCAGTCCCTGGGCGCCGAAGCCAAGCGGAACGCCGTGATGGCCACCGTGAACGCGTCCTTCAAGCCGGAGTTCCTGAACCGGCTGGACGAAGTGGTGCTGTTCGATGCGCTTAGCGTGGAGGAACTCTCGCGGATCGTGGACCTGCACGTTGCCGAACTGGGACGCCGCCTCCACGAACGCCGGCTAACCCTGGAAGTCACCGACGCTGCCAAGGAGTGGCTCGCCATCTCCGGCTTCGACCCCGCCTACGGCGCCCGTCCGCTCCGCCGGCTGGTGCAGCGCGAGATCGGCGACCGGCTGGCCAAGGCCATCCTGTCCGGCGATATCAGCGACGGCGACACAGTGGTGGTGGATACTGCGGCCGACGCCGGAGAGCTCTCCCGGGATGACGTCGACGCCTTGACCGGTGCCCTGAGTTCGGGCCTGTCCGTCCGGCGGAAGGGCTAGGCGGCAGGCCGCGTTTGCCCAAGGCAGGGCGGGCCCGGCAAAAGGAGGGGTGCTGCCCTGGCGGCGTGGCCGCTAGGGCAGCACGCTTGCGTTAATGACGTTGCCGCCGGAGGAGGTCACGTAGCAGTCCACCCTCCGGTCTCCTGAGTCCCAGCTGGAGTTGCTCGGAAAGCTGCGCTGGTAGTTGAGCTGGTACTCGTTGGCCGCCGGGCCAAGGCGGGCGGCCTGGCAGGCTTCCAGCGCTTTGGCCTTGAGTGTCTCGGCGCCCGGGTAGGGCTCGGTTTCGGGGTAGCGGAATACGGCCACCAGTTGGGCGGAGTGGGCGGTTTCGCAGGGCACCACCTTGGAGGCCAGCGCTTCGGGATCGAAATCGGCAAAGCAGTCGCCTACCGCATACTCGGCCGGCAGTACTCCTTCACGCGGCAGGGGCGGCTGTGATGCCGGGGGCGACACAGTTGTCTCGAGCACGCCTTCGGCGCGCTCGGCCTGTTGGGCACCCCCGCCGGAATTCAGCCACAGCGCGAGCCACACCAGGGCGCCTATGACCGCCAGGAGTACGACGGCGAACAGCACCTTCCAGAGTGTCCGTTGGGTTCCAGCCGGCATCTTCCGGGATGGTTGCCGTTCGGATTCAGGGCCGGGCTGGGACCAGGTGACGGACGCCGGGGGCGGGGCCGGTGCGGATTCCTGGGCCGGCACCTTGGGCAGCCCGGCGGTGGGCGGTGCGGCCGGCTTTGGCGGGACGTCCGGGTTGTTCACGTGGGTGCATCCTCCTGCGCTCTGTCCGGAGGGTGGGCAGCCGGTCAGCCGTCCAGCTCCAGCAGTTGTTTAAGCGACTCTACCGAAGAAAAAAGCTGGAAACCCGCGGGTGGAGCGGTGAATAGTAGCGCAGACCACACTGGGGCGCCGCGTGTGGCAAGCAGGCCCCGTCGAAAGCATGTAATCTAGGTGTACGACAAATTGACCAAACATTCCGGGGCCTCACCATCGCCAAAGGTGACCACCTCCGGTCCAAGTACAAAAGGGGGTCACGCCATGGGGCGCGGCCGTCAAAAGGCAAAAGCTACTAAGCAGGCTCGGGATATCAAGTACTACTCCCCGAACACTGACTACTCGGCACTTCAGCGGGAGCTGACGGGCCCAGCCAGTCGTGCCACGAGCCATTACGCGAATGAGCCGGTTGAGCCGGACTATTCGGCCTATGTGGACAAGTACGCGGATGATTTGGAAGAAGACGACGAGGTAGACACCCGTCGGATCGGCTAGTCGTTGCACGCTCCCGCGCCTGAGGCCGGCAGCCCTGCGAGGCCGAAGCACTAACGGATTTCACCGCAGTCTTCTGCAGTGCCTTCCAGTGCAGCGCTTCTTTTTCGGTACCCGGATCCGAGCCGATCCAGGTCATGCCACCAGTCAGGAAGCCCGTTGCAAGCACTTTTCCGTGCAGGCAACGGGCCTTTCCTCGTTCACGTACGCCAGCACCGATCTTCAGACACACCTGGCGGCTGCCCTTAAACAAATCGGGGCTTCCCACCACAGTGGAAAGCCCCGATTCGGTGATCAGGCGTAGGCGTTGACCAGGCGCACGGCGCCGCCGTCCACGCCCTTGGCGCCCTGGACGTAGTCGGGGCCGGACTTGAGGATCGAGTCCGAGTCCTCGGTGACCGTGCCCATCACCCAGGACGGCAGGCCGCGATCGTTCAGGCGGGCGACGGCGGCATCAGCTGCCTCGGGCGACACGATGGCAACCATGCCGACGCCCAGGTTGAGGGTGCGCTCCAGGTCAGCCAGGGGAACGTTGCCCAGTTCGGACACCAGCTTGAAGATGGCAGGCAGTTCCCATGTGGCGCGGTCCACCGTGGCCACCAGGCCCTGCGGAAGGACGCGTGCCAGGTTCGCGGCCAGGCCGCCGCCGGTGACGTGGCTGAAGCCGTGCACTGCCGCACTGCCCGCAACCGGGAAGGTGCGGGCGAGGTCCAGGCAGTCGGCGGCATAGACGCGCGTGGGTTCCAGGAGTTCCTCACCCAGGGTGCGGCCCAGCTCCGAAACCTGGCGGTCCAGAGCCCAGCCGGCGTGGTTGATGACGCGGCGGACCAGGGAGTAGCCGTTGGAGTGGAGGCCGGAGGAGGCCATGCCGATGACAACGTCACCTGCCCGGACACGGTCGGGGCCCAGCAGCGCATCGGCTTCCACAACGCCGGTGGCGGCACCGGCGACGTCGTACTCGTGCTCACCGAGCAGCCCGGGGTGCTCGGCCGTTTCGCCGCCCACCAGGGCCGTGCCGGCCACGGAGCATGCAGCGGCAATGCCGCGGACGATGCCGGCGATACGCTCCGGCACCACCTTTCCGCAGGCTATGTAGTCGGTCATGTACAGCGGCTCGGCGCCCACCACCACGATGTCGTCCACCACCATGCCCACCAGGTCGAAGCCGATGGTGTCATGGATGTCCATGGCCTGCGCGATGGCAACCTTGGTGCCCACGCCGTCCGTGGAGGTGGCCAGCAGCGGCTTCTTGTAGGTCAGCAGCCTGGAAACGTCGTAGAGGCCGGCGAAGCCGCCCACCCCGCCGATCACGGAGGAGTTGTGGGTTGCCTTGACGGCACCCTTCATGAGCTCGACGGCGAGGTCCCCGGCTTCGACGTCGACGCCCGCGGAAGCGTAGGTGATCTGTGCCTGCTTCTCCGAAGCGTGGCCGGCGGCGGTGTTGGCGGAAGTCATACGGACTCTTTCTTGTCGGCGCCGGCGGCGGCGTGTACGTCTGGCACGAGGTCGGCGTCGGTGAGCAGGTTTTCGAACTCGGAGTCGGGGCCCGGGTCGCAGCCGGTGGCGCCGGACTTTTCCGCGGGATCCTCATCGGAGTCCACAGCGAGGGCTGCGGTTTCCCCCGGCAGGGCGGACGGCGAGGTCTTCAGGCCGCCCAGGTCCGTGCGCTCCAGCAGGTTCTTGCCCAGCTTGTCTGCGTCCGGGAGCTTTATGGGGTACTTCCCGGTGAAGCAGGCGGTGCACAGGCGCTCACGGGGCTGGCGGGTGGCACCGATCATGCCGTCCTCGGAGATGTAGGCCAGCGAGTCCGCGCCGATAGCCTGGGAGATCTCCTCGATGGTGGCACCATTGGCGATGAGTTCGGCACGGGAGGCGAAATCGATGCCGTAGAAGCAGGGCCACTGGACCGGCGGGGACGAAATCTTGACGTGCACTTCCGCGGCGCCGGCTTCCCGGAGCATCCGGACGATGGCCCGCTGGGTGTTGCCGCGGACGATCGAATCATCCACCACCACCACGCGCTTGCCGCGGATGACGGACTCGAGGGCGTTGAGCTTGAGCCGGATGCCCAGCTGGCGCAGGGTCTGCGAGGGCTGGATGAAGGTACGGCCCACATAGGAGTTCTTGACGAAGCCATGGGCGAACGGGATGCCGGATTCTTCGGCGTAGCCAACGGCTGCGGGGGTACCGGATTCCGGGACAGGAATGACGATGTCCGCTTCGTGGGTGTTTTCGCGCGCCAATTGGCGGCCCATCTCCACACGGGACTCGTACACGGACCGGCCGGCGATTGCGGCGTCCGGACGCGCAAGGTAGACGTACTCGAAAACGCAGCCGGCCGGCGTCGGCTCGGCGAAGCGCTTGGACCGTACGCCCTCCTCGTCGATGGCGATGAATTCGCCGGGCTCGATCTCGCGGATGAAGCTGGCGCCCACGGTTGCGAGGGCGGATTGCTCGGAGGCCACAACCCAGCCGCGCTCCAGCCGGCCGAGCACCAGCGGGCGGATGCCGTAGGTGTCACGTGCTGCGTAGAGCGTGCCCTCGTCCATGAAGACGAAGCAGAAGCCACCCTTGATCTTGGGCAGGAGGTCCGTGGCGGTCTCTTCCAGGGTCTTGCCGGGTTCGCCCTCCAGCAGCGCGGTGACCAGGGCCGTGTCCGAGGTGTTGCCCTGCTTCATTTCGCCGGTGAGCTGGCCGCCGTTGCGTTCCTGGATCATGGCGTTGAGCTCGGCGGTGTTGGTCAGGTTGCCGTTGTGCGCCAGGGCCACGGTACCGGTGCTGGTGGCGCCGAGGGTGGGCTGGGCGTTGGCCCAATGGCTTGCGCCGGTAGTGGAGTAACGGCAGTGACCCACGGCCAGGTGCCCGGTCAGGGTGTTCAGCGTGGTCTCGTCGAAGACCTGCGAGACAAGCCCCATGTCCTTGTAGACGTTGATCCGCTTGCCGTCGCTGGTGGCAATACCAGCCGACTCCTGACCGCGGTGCTGCAGTGCATACAGCCCGTAATAGGTAAGTTTTGCTACTTCTTCACCTGGTGCCCAGACGCCGAAGACGCCACAAGCGTCCTGCGGGCCTTTTTCGCCAGGGAGAAGATCATGGGAAAGTTTTCCATCGCCGCGTGCCACTGGTCGATTATCTCACGATATGGGGTAGGACTTTTCCGGCCGTGCTGTTTGTGACCAGGGCTAGGGCTGGGGACCGGTGTCCGGCTCGGAGTCGGGTACGGACTCCACCACGGCCCGCTGCTGCCGCTTGACGCTCCGCCGGTCCAGGATGAGGGCCACTACGGCGCCGAGGATGGCCCCGCCGCCGGCGAACATCACCATGAAGAATCCGAAGACCGCACCGGAATCGAAACTCGCGCTGCCCGGGAGCCCGTAGGCCACTACTGCCGCGGCTGCGATGCCCACCAGTGCGCCCAGGATCAGGAAAGGGACGTACTTGGGAGCCCGGCGCACCGTTACTTCGCGCCGTTCGGCAGGGGGTTCTTTCGAAGACATGCCATCCAGCCTACTGCCGGAGTTTTGCACGCGGGTGCAACAAGGCGCCGGATGCTTCTATTGACACAAAGTGTGGCCGCTGTCATATTTTCCAGTAGCGCTATGTGCATCTTGTTGTGTAATACGCAATTGCAGCGTGTACTTCGCAGGAGCGTCACAGCTTGGCGGCAGGGTCTCCAATCCACGGCGCGTCAGCTAGATTGGCACCTGGTGCCGACTCACCGGATCCGGCCGGATCCAGGAAAGGAACACGAGAACAATGGTCCATAAAGTTCAAGCCGTCATCGCCCGGGAGAAGAACGCCCCGGTAACGCTGGAGACCATCCTGGTGCCGGATCCGGGTCCCGGGGAGGCTCTGGTGGACATCCTTACCTGCGGCGTCTGCCACACCGACCTGCATTACAAGCTGGGTGGCATTGGCGATGAGTTCCCCTATCTGCTGGGCCATGAGGCCACGGGTGTTGTCAGCGCGGTGGGTCCGGATGTGACGCAGGTGGCGCCCGGCGACCGGGTCATCCTGAACTGGCGTGCCGTGTGCGGTCAGTGCCGGGCCTGTGCCAAAGGCCAGCCGCAGTACTGCTTCAACACCGCCAACGCCACCCAGAAGATGACCCTTGAGGACGGCACCGAACTGTCTCCCGCGCTTGGCATTGGCGCCTTCGCGGAGAAGACCCTGGTGGCCGCCGGGCAGTGCACCAAGGTGGATCCCGCGGCCGATGCTGCCGCCGTGGGCCTGCTTGGCTGCGGCGTGATGGCCGGCATCGGCGCCGCCATCAACACCGGCGAGGTCAAGCGCGGCGAGTCCGTGGCCGTGATCGGCTGCGGCGGTGTGGGCATCGCCGCGATCGCAGGGGCAAAGCTGGCCGGCGCGACGACGATCATCGCCGTGGACATCGACAACAACAAGATCGAAATGGCCAAGTCCCTCGGTGCCACCCACGGGGTGAACTCCCGCGAGGAGGATGCCGTTGAGGCCATCCGTGCCCTCACGGGAGGCAACGGAGCGGACGTGGTAATTGACGCCGTCGGCCGCCCCGAAACGTACCAGCAGGCGTTCTACGCCCGCGACCTTGCCGGCCGGGTGGTGCTGGTGGGCGTCCCGACGCCGGAGATGAAGCTGGAACTGCCGTTGCTGGATGTGTTCGGCCGCGGGGGGTCGCTGAAGTCCTCCTGGTACGGCGACTGCCTGCCCTCCCGCGACTTCCCCATGCTGGTGCAGCACTACCAGCAGGGCAACCTGGACCTGGACGCCTTCGTGTCGGAGCGGATCACCATCGACCAGGTGGAGGAAGCCTTCGAAAAGATGCACGAGGGCAAGGTCCTCCGTTCGGTGGTGGAACTCTGATGGCGGTACAGATCGAGAACTTGGTCACCTCAGGAACGTTTTCGCTCGACGGCGGCACCTGGGACGTGGACAACAACGTCTGGATCGTTGGCAACGGCGAGGAGTGCGTGATCATCGATTCCCCGCACGACGCCTCGGCCATCATTGACCGGGTGCGGGGCCGGAAGGTCCTTGCCATCCTCCAGACCCATGCGCACAACGACCACATCGGCGCTGCCCGCGAGGTGGCCGACGCCGTCGGCGCCCCGATCTACCTCAACCCCGAGGACCTGGTGCTCTGGGAGCAGGTGTACCCGGACTCGAAGCCGGACCGGGAACTGGCCGACGGTGACGTGTTCGAGGTGGGCGGGGCCACGCTGCGGGCCATCCACACGCCCGGCCACTCGCCCGGTTCCACCTGCTTCTACCTGGAAAGCGAAGGAACGGTCTTCACCGGAGACACGCTGTTCAACGGCGGCCCGGGCGCCACGGGGCGGTCCTATAGCGACTACCCAACCATCCTCACCTCCATCCGGGAGAAGCTGCTGACGCTCCCGGCCGAAACCGTGGTCCGCACGGGGCACGGTGACAACACCACCATCGCGGCGGAGCGGGACACGCTGGCCAAGGTGGCCCAGTAGTCAGCAGGGAAAACAGTGTCAGCGAAGGCGCGCCAAGAACCGTGGCGTGCCTTTGCTGGCGTCTGGATCGAAAAAAGCAGCAGGTAATTGCCGGTTAGGAAGTTGGAACAATGAAGTTCGGGAAACAGCCCGCCCCCGTAGCGGACATCAACGAGGACGAACTCTCCGTCCACAAGCCCAAGACCGAGGCGGCAGGGGTCAAGGCCGTCATGGTGGCCCTGGAACGAGCGGTGGCGCAGGCAGGGGTGACCCGGACGGCCCAGTCGCTGCTGCGGCTGAACCAGCGCGGCGGCTTTGACTGCCCGGGCTGCGCGTGGCCGGAGTCGGACAAGAAGCGCAAGGCCGCCGAGTTTTGTGAAAACGGCGCGAAGGCGGTGGCGGAGGAAAACACCCTCCGCACGGTCGGCGCGGAATTCTGGGCGAAGCACTCCATCGCGGAGCTGTCGACGAAGACGGAGTATTGGCTGGGAAACCAGGGCCGGCTGAGTGAGCCTGTGGTGATCCGTGAGGGGGATACGCACTATTCGCCGATTTCCTGGGCGGATGCGTTCGAACTGATCGGTGAACACATCCGCGCTTCCACCCCTGACCGGTGCGTGTTCTATACCTCCGGCCGGACGGCCAACGAGACGGCGTTTATGTACCAGCTGTTCGCGCGGGCTTTGGGCACGAACAACCTGCCGGACTGTTCGAACATGTGCCACGAGTCCTCGGGCTCGGCGCTGAACCCGACCATCGGGATCGGCAAGGGCACGGTGTCCCTGGATGACATCCACGATTCCGAGCTGATCTTCGTGGTCGGACAGAACCCCGGCACTAACCACCCCCGCATGCTGTCGGCGCTGAAGGAATGCAAGGACAAGGGCGGCAAGGTGGTGGCGGTCAACCCGCTGCCCGAGGCCGGCCTGTTCAACTTCAAGGACCCGCAGACTGTCTCCGGCGTGGTGGGCGGCGGCACGCCCCTGGCCGACGAGTACCTGCAGATCAAGGTCGGCGGGGACCTGGCCCTGTTCCAGGCGCTCGGCCACCTGCTCCTGGCCGAAGAGGAGAAGAACCCGGGTACCGTCGTCGACCATTCCTTCATCGCCGCGCAGACCGACGGTTTCGACGCCTACCGTGAGGCCCGCAGGGCGCTGGACTGGGACGAGACGGAGAAAGCCACCGGCCTGTCCCGGGAACAGGTCGAGACCGTGGCCGGGATGCTCATCAAGTCCAAGGCCACAATTTTCTGCTGGGCGCTGGGCGTGACGCAGCAGCCTCACTCGGTGGACACCATCAAGGAAATGGTCAACGTGCTGCTGCTGCAGGGCAACTTCGGCAAGCCCGGCGCCGGCGCGTGCCCGGTCCGCGGACACTCGAACGTCCAGGGCGACCGGACCATGGGCATCTGGGAAAAACCCAAGGAATGGCTCCTGAAAGCGCTGGACAAGGAGTTCGGCATCACCTCCCCGCGGCACCACGGCTACGACGCCGTGGAGTCCATGGAGGCCTTCGAACGCGACGAGGTGGACGTGTTCGTCTCGATGGGCGGGAACTTCTCCCTGGCCTGCTCGGACACCGAGATGCTGGAGGCGGGCATGCAGCGGATCGGCCTGACCGTGCACATCTCCACCAAGCCCAACCGCTCCCACATCGTGCACGGCCGCACCTCGCTCATCCTGCCCACCCTGGGCCGCACGGACAAGGACGACAAGCACCCCAAGGGCGCCCAGTTCCTGTCCGTGGAGGACTCCATGTCCGTGGTCCACTCCACCCAGGGGCGGCTGACCCCGGTCTCCGAGCACCTGCTGGCCGAGCCTGTCATCGTGGCCCGGATGGCCGAGGCGACCTTCGGCCCGGACCACTCCGTGGACTGGAAGGCGATGGCCGAGGACTACGACGTGATCCGCGACCACATCGAACGCGTCCTGCCCGGCTTCGAGGACTTCAACGCCCGTGTCCGGACCAAGAACGGGTTCGTGCTGCCCAACCCGCCCCGGGACACCCGCTCCTTCGCCACGGACATCGGCCGCGGCCGGTTCACCGTCAGCCCGCTCGAATACCTCACCCCGCCGGACGGGCACCTGGTTCTGCAGACCATCCGCAGCCACGACCAGTACAACACCACGTTCTACGGCCTGGACGACCGCTACCGCGGCGTCTCCGGCGGCCGCAGGGTAATCCTCATCCACCCCGAAGACCTCGCCGAGCAGGGCTTCCAGGACCGCGACCTCGTGGACGTGGTGAGCACCTTCCAGGGCGTAGACCGACACGCCGAAAAGTTCCGCCTGGTCGCCTACCCCACAGCGAAAGGCTGCGCCGCCGCGTACTTCCCCGAAGCCAACGCCCTGGTCCACAAGGAAAACGTCGCCCGCGAGTCCAACACCCCCGGCTTCAAAGCCATGTTCGTCCGCTTCGAACCCCACACGGGCCATACGGCGGCGGCTGCAGAATCGGCATCGCTTGAGGCCGCCAGCGCCTAGTCCCAACAACTAAAATGGCCCCCGCTTCCCTTCAGGGAGGCGGGGGCCATATGTATGGGCGGTGCCTCCCGGAAGGAAGCAGGGGCCTGTACGCGGAAATGGCAGATCACCGCAGTCCCGGCGTTCCGGACTGCGGTGATCTGCCATCTCGCGGGTTGGAATCAGCCGCGGAGGCGCTCCATGCCCGGGTCAAACAGCGGTTCTGCGGTGACAGTGGCGGCCACGCGCTTGCCGAAGTACCCGATCTCCACGGCGTCCCCCACACCGACGGCGGACGGCAGCCAGGCGTAGGCGATGGGTTTGCGGATGGAGAAGCCGTAGGCCGCGCTGGTGACGTAGCCCGCCGCCTCGCCCCCCACGTACACAGGTTCCTTGCCCAGCACCACTGAGGTGCCGTCGTCGACCGTCAGGCAGCGCAGCGTCTTGGCCGCCGGCTGCTCCTTGCGGGCCGCCAGGGCCTCGCAGCCCACGTACCCTTCCTTGTCCTTCGCCACGGAGAAGCCGAGGCCGGACTGGTACGGATGGTGCTCGGACGTCACGTCCGTGCCCCAGAGCCGGTAGCCCTTCTCGAGCCGGAGGCTGTTGAAGGCACCGCGGCCTGCGGCGATGATGCCGTGCTCCCGCCCGGCCTCGAACAGGAGGTCCCACAGCTTGAGGCCGTACTCGGCGGTGGTGTAGAGCTCCCAGCCGAGTTCGCCCACGTAGGACAGGCGCATGGCGGTGACGGGGATTCCGCCCACACTGATTTCCTTTGTGCGGAAGTAGCGAAGGCCGTCGTTGCTGAGGTCGTCGGTGCTGACCTTGCCCATCACCTCGCGCGCCAGCGGGCCCCACAGTCCGATGCAGCAGGTGCTGCCGGTAATGTCCGCCACGTGCACCCAGCGCGCCGGATCCGCGGCCGACTGCTGCCGCGCCTCCACCCGGAGGTAGTCAAAGTCGACGTTGCTGTTCACGCCCAGCTGGAAGTCCTGCTCCCCAAGCCGGGCCACCGTGACGTCGCTGCGGATGCCGCCGTCGTCCGCCAGCAGGAGGCAGTAGGTGACGGCGCCGGGCTTCTTGGCAATGTTGCCCGTGCTGAGGCGCTGCAGGAGATCCAGGGCACCCGGCCCGGTAACGGAGAGCCGCTTGAGCGGCGTCATGTCGTACAGCGCGACGGCGGTTCGCGTCTTCCACGCTTCGGCGGCGGAGATGGGGGAGTAGAACATGCCGGCCCACTCATCCCGCTCCGGAACCTGCCACTCGGCGGGCAGTTCATCCAGGAGGCGGCGGTTTGCCTCGAACCAGTGCGGGCGTTCCCAGGCGGCGGACTCGAGGAAGAACGCGCCGAGTTCCTTCTGCCGGACGTTGAAGGGGCTCACCCGGACGTCGCGCGGGGATTCCCGGGGCTGGAGCGGATGCAGGACGTCGTAGATCTCCACGAAGTTCTGCTGGGAGGTTTCGCTGACGTACGCATCGGAGGTCTGCACCTTCTCAAAGCGGGATATTTCGCAGCCGTGCAGGTCGGTGCGGGACTGGCCCTCCACCAGCATTTCGGCCATGGCCTTGGCGACGCCGGCGGAATGGGTGACCCAGACAGCCTCGGCCACAAAGAACCCGGCGACGTCCGGGGACTCGCCCATGAGCGGGCCGCCGTCAGGGGTGAAGGAGAAAATGCCGTTGAACCCGTCATTGATCCGGGCCTTGTGCAGGGCCGGCAGCAGGTCCTGGCAGTCGTCCCAGGCCGGGGCGAAATCTTCCAGCGTGAAGTCCAGCCGGGAGGGCATGTTGTGGTCCGACATCTCGTCCGCACCTACGCGCGGAAGGCGGTCCATGTCCACGGGCATGGGCTTGTGAGCGTAGCTGCCAACGCCGATCCGGTTGCCGTGCTCCCGGAAGTACAGGTCGCGGTCCTGGTAGCGCAGGATGGGCTTGCTGGCGCCGTTTGGCAGTTCGTTTACGCCTTGCAGCGCCTCGACGGGCGTCGTCTTCACGTATTGGTGGGCCAGCGGAAGCAGCGGTACCTGCATGCCCACCAGCTTGCCGAGCTCACGTCCCCAGAACCCGGCGCAGGACACCACGATGTCCGCCGGGATCACGCCGTCGGGCGTCTGGACGCCGGTGACTTTCCCGCCCGCCTGCTCGATGCCCGTCACCGGGGTGGAGCCCAGGAACGTGACGCCGGCCGCGCGGGCCTTGCTGATCAGGAGCTGGACGGCGCGGGCTGCGGAGGCCAGGCCGTCCGAGGGAACGAACAGGCCGCCTACGACGCGGCGGCCGTCGGCAAGGGATCCGCTGTTCAGCAGCGGCCAGTGCTTCTCGCACTCGTCCGCGTCGATCAGCCTGCCCTCCACGCCCCAGGAGGTGGCGTAGCCGAGCTTGCGCTTCAGGTCTTCCAGCCGGGCCTCGGTGGTGGCAAGCTCAAGCCCGCCCACCTGGTTGAAGCAGGAGACGCCGTCCGCGCTCAGGGAGAGCAGCTTGTTCACGGTGTAGGTGGCAAATTCCGTCATTGTTTTGGACGGGTTGGTTTGGAACACCAGGCCGGGCGCATGCGATGTGGACCCGCCGGCCAGTTCCAGCGGCCCCTGTTCGACGACGGTGATGTTGGTCCAGCCGCGGCTGGCGAGTTCGTCGGCAAGGTTGGTGCCGACGATGCCGGCTCCGATGATGACGACGCGCGGTGATGCGCTCATAGTCTGTGGTTCTCCTGGTTGGCGTTGGCTTGCCGGATTGGGGGGCGTGACAGGTGCTAGATGTGCCCGTCCACCGTCAGGCCGGGCGGCAGGTTGGGGGCTTCGTCAGATTCGGCGACCATGATGACGCCGTCGATGACGGAGACTTCATGGGAACGGACCGGCAGTTTGGCGGGCGGGGCGTCGACGCTGCCGTCCCGCAGGTTGAACTTGGAAGCGTGCAGCGGGCACTCCACCCAGCAGTCCTCAACCCAGCCATCGGCAAGGGAAGCATCCTGGTGCGTGCAGGTGTCGTCGAGTGCAAAAAGTTCGCCGTCTTCAGTGTGGAAAACGGCAATGGGCGGTGACGTATTAAGCCGCAGGGCTTCACCGGGTGCGAGCTCGCTGAGCGGGCATGCCTTGTGCATTCGGAGGTACCTCTTTTCCTTGGCGGAGCGTGCATCGGGCGACACTTCAACTGATTTCGCCATGAGCAACATGCATCGTTATATGCAACACGGTGATGCAGCACACATCTCTTGTCAAGGGGTTTCTCTTTTGTTGCCCGCTCCGGCCCTTCTAAGTCCTGGCTGCTTGACAGGGCCTTGTGCTCTGGCTCACGCTGTTGCGTATAGCGAATGCTGTTGCACCAAGAGCGAATCAAAGATGATTCCGGCGCAGCCCCTTCGTTTCTAGCCGTTTCCTTTGTTAGGAGGACCCTTGTCTGTTGAAGTGACCACTCCGAGCCTGATTCCTACGCTGCCGGGCTCGACGTATGTGGATGAGGCGGTATTCCGCGCCGAGCAGGAACGGATTTTCGAGCAGATGTGGTTCTGCGCCATCCGTTCGGCCGACCTGGACAAGGCCGGCGCCTGGCGGACGGTGCAGGTGGGCCGGGAAAGCGTCCTGATCAGCCGGACCCGCAAGGGTGCCATCCGGGCGTTCTACAACGTCTGCCGGCACCGCGGCGTGAAGCTGTGCATGGAGGAACAGGGCGAAGCGGCCCGCTCCTTCCAGTGCCCCTACCACGCCTGGACCTACGACTTCGAGGGCAAGCTGATCGCCGCCCCGAACCTGACCAAGATGCCCGACATCGACCGGGACGAGTACGGCCTGGCCAAGGTCCACATCCGCGAGTACCTCGGCTACGTGTGGGTGTGCCTGGCCGAGGAGCCGCCGTCGTTCGAAGAGGACGTTATGGGTGCCATCGAGGAGCGCCTGGGCAGTGTCCACGCCATCGACGGGTACGATGTGGCCAACCTGTCCCTGGGCCGGCGGATTAAGTACGACGTAAAGGCCAACTGGAAGCTCATCATCGAGAACTTCATGGAGTGCTACCACTGCGCCACCATCCACCCGGAACTGACCGAGGTCCTGCCGGAATTTGCCGACGGCCTGGCCGCCCAGTACTTCGTGGGCCACGGCGCGGAGTTCGGCGAGGACATCAAGGGCTTCACCGTGGACGGCTCCGAGGGCCTGGATGTGATCCCCGGTGTCAGCGAGGACCAGGACCGCCGCTACTACGCCATCACCATCAAGCCCACCGTGTTCGTGAACCTGGTCCCGGACCACGTGATCATCCACCGGATGTTCCCGCTGGCCGCCGACCACACCATCGTAGAGTGCGACTGGCTCTACCTGCCCTCCGTGGTCGAGTCCGGCAAGGACGTCACGGCGTCGGTGGAACTCTTCCACCGGGTGAACATGCAGGACTTCGACGCCTGCGAACGCTGCCAGCCCGGAATGGCCTCCAAGACTTACGCCAAGGGTGGTGTCCTGGTTCCCTCCGAGCACCACATCGGCGCCTTCCACGACTGGGTGCACGAGAAGGTGGGCGACGTGCAGATGTCCGGTGATGTGCGCCTGGGCCTTACCGCCGACACCCCGCCGCTGGAGGAGCGCGCGGAGACCATTGAACGGAACGAAGTCCCGGCAGCCAGCCCGGTCTCCTAGCCCGCGCCAGCCGCATAACTGAACATACGCAATGGCCCTGGACCGTAGTCCAGGGCCATAGCTGTCTTAGCGCCGGGTGTATCCCATGTTGGTGCTGACCTTCAGCCCCGCCTGCTTGAGCGACTCAAGCAGGCCGGGCGTCTGCTCGGGGTCGAAACGGAACGCCGGCCCGGAGATGCTGATGGCACCTGCCACCGCACCCTGGTGGTTGTAAACGGGAACGGCAACCGCGTTCAGGCCGATCTCGAACTCCTCGCGCACCACGGCGTACCCTTTGCCGGCGGCTTCCAGGAGCTGTTTGTCCAGTTCCTTGCGGCTGGTGACCGTGCGGGAGGTGCGGGCGGGAAGGCCAGTCTCCTTCAGGATGCGGTCACGTTCGTCCGCGCTCAGGGCAGCCAGCAGGATCTTTCCGCTGGACGTGGCATGCAACGGGGTCAGGCTGCCCACCCAGTCATAGGTGGCGAGGGTGGAGGGTCCCATGGCCTGGTCCACGTTGACGGCATAGTTGGAGCGCAGGACGGCCAGGTTGACGGTTTCCTTGAATTCCAGGGCGAGGCTTTCAAGCACCTCACGTGCCTCGTGGACCAGGCTCAGCCGGCCCGGAATGGAACTGGCCAGGCGGAGGATGCCGAACCCCAGCTGGTACTTTCCGCGTTCGCTGTTCTGGTGCACTATGTCCCGGCTGACCAGTGAACCCATCAGCCGGGAAACCGTGGACTTGTGAATGCCCATTTCCTCGGCGATTTCGCTCACGCCGGCATGGCCCTCCCGGGCAAGGATCTCCAGGACGGTCAGGGCGCGTTCCACGGACTGGACGCCACCCTGCTGGCCGCCCTCGGCCTCGGCCTCGGATTCGAGGTCACCGTTTGAAGCCATGATCCACTCCCACGTAGTTTCTGCGGCTTACTGCCCGCCACAAGGCCGCAAAGCTGCCTCTCGGATAGTCACCTTTCTGATCCTATGCCGGGAACTGTGACACGGCCGACATTGCGTTAACGCGGTTGACTCCGCTGGCCTTCCGAGCGGCTTAGCTGCCGCGGTAGGTGGAATAGGCGAATGGGCTCAGCAGCAGCGGGACGTGGTAATGCTCAGGGCCTGTCACTTCAAAAACGAGGTCCACTTCGGGGAAGAAGGTGGCCGCCTGCAGTCCGGCGTAGTAGTCTCCGGTGGCAAAGTTGAGTTTGTAGCGGCCGGGCTCCAGGTGCTCCGGGCCCAGGTCCTTCGCCCTGCCGTCCGCGTCGGTAGTGGATTGTGCCAGCTCCAGCCAGGTGCCGCCGTCGTTCTTGGAAAGCACGACGGCGACCCCCGCCGCCGGGAGTCCGGCGCCGGTGTCCAGGATGTGCGTGGTGACGTGGGAAACGCTCATTCGGTGATCAGTCCTTCAAGCCGCAGTACGGCGATTTCGCGCAGTTGCTGGGCCACGATGGTGTCTTCCTGCTCGGGGGAGTTGGTGAGCCGCTGGTTGAGGGACTGCAGGATTTCCGGGGCGGTGCGGCCGGCGGCGCGGATCAGGAACACGCGGCCGAACTTCTCCTCGTAGTCCCGGTTGCCCTTCGCCAGGGCTTCGGCGGCCGCCGCGTCCCCGGGGTCGACGCCGGCCTGCTCCGACCGGGACATGGACGCTTCGGCGGTGGCCGCCGTCGGCCGCTCCCCGATCCGGGGATGGTGCGCCATGGCTGCCTCCACCTCGGCGGCCGTGAACGGGTTGGCGGCCTCGGCCGCGAAGGCCAGGAGGGCTTCCCTTGTGGGGAAGGGGCGGGCCGCGGTGACCGCGTCCACCCACCTGGTGACGTCGATGCAGGGCCGGAGCGCGGCGGTGGCCGCAGCGGGATCCGCGGAGTTGAATTCGGCAAGCTTCATGCTGGCAGGGTCCTCGGTACGAATGCTGGCATCCATGGTGACGGCTATGCGGAGGCCGGACTTCCCGGCACTCGCCCACGGCCGGACCGCAGACGAGCTTCCGCATCATGGAACTGTTATTTCAGCATACGTAATATTCAAAAGCAGGACCCGTCCGGTGTCAAGAGACTACAGCACCAGCCCAACGCACCCGGTATCATCACGGAAGGGCCCGCTGGCCTGTGATGAAGATGCTGGGGGAAGAAAAGAATATGGACGGGGCGGCTATGCAAATGCTGACCGATCGGGACGCCGGACGCGATCTGGGCCTGCGGGAATACGGGCTGCTGCCCGAGCTTCCCGGGCAGATACCGGCACTTGCGGACGAACGGGCCCAGGGAACCCTGGACAGCCTGGTCTGCATGGCGGCTTCCATCTGCGGGGTGCCGTACAGCGTGGTCAACATCATCACGTCCCAACAGCAACTGCAGATTGCGGCCTCGGGGATCGATCCCGGCGTCTGTTCACGCCGCGACTCCATGTGCGCCACTGTTTTCCTCACCCCGGGCACCACCGTGGTACGCGATGCCTCACGCGACCCCCGGTTTTCTGCCAACCCCTTTGTCACGGGAGAGATCGCGGACGTCCGCTTCTACGCGTCCGTGCCGCTGGTGACCCCGGACGGCCTGGTGCTGGGCTCGCTGTGCGTCTTTTCGGACAGGGCGGAGCTTCCCACCCCGGAACAGATCGGCCTGCTGGAGGTCCTGGCGCGGCAGGTGGTGGAGCTGCTGGAGCTGCAGCACCGCACGCTGCAGCTCAACGCTGCGCTGGAGGAGCTCCAGCGCAGCAACGCGATGCTGGCCGAGTTTGCCGGACGCGTCAGCCATGACCTCCGGACGCCGCTGACCACCATCCTGGGCTACGTGGAGCTCGCCGAGGACGATCCGGACGTTCCACCCGGGCACCCGTCAAAGGAGTACCTCTCGCTCATCAGGCACGGCGGGCAACGCATGCTGGTGACGCTCGAGGACGTGCTGGCGTACTCGCGTGCGGACGGAGCCTTGAACCGCGAGCGGGTGTCCCTGCTGGCCGTCACCGCTGAAGCTGCCCAGGATCTCGGCGTTGACCTGGGGTTGGGCAGCGGAATCCTGTGCGAGGATGCGGAGCTCTTTGCGGACCGCGGACAGCTGCGCACCCTGGTGCAGAACCTCCTGGCGAACTCGTTGAACTACCGGGACCCGCAACGGCAGCTTGAGGTCACCGTCACTGCCGAAACCTGCCCCCAGGGCGTCACAGTCCATGTGGCAGACAACGGCAAGGGCATCCTTCCGGCGGAGCGGCAGCGCGCAGTGGAGCCGCTGGTCCGGCTGAACCGTCCAGGGGACGGCCCCGGAACGGGGCTGGGGCTGGCCACGTGCCGCCGCATCGCACAGGCGCACGGCGGAGAGCTGGCCCTCGGCGACACTCCCGGCGGCGGCACCACCGTTTCCGTGTTGTTCCCCGTGGAACCCTAGGCGCAGGCCCTGCCCGGGGTCAGCCCTGCGACGACGTCCGCGACAGCACCCACGTGTTGGTCCCGTCCTGCCGCTCGAACGTGACGGTGGTGACCAGTGCCTCGATCAGCGCCAGCCCCCGGCCGGACTCGGCGTCCTCCCCGGGAACCGCCGGTTCCATTGGGCCGAACGGCGGCTTGGCATGGTATGCGCTGACTCGGGCCTGGAGCAGTGCGGGCCGGACCGTGATGTCCACGCCCAGTTCCACGGGTTCCTCCCCGGCCGGCTCGGCGTGCTGGACGATGTTGGACGCGGACTCAATGACGGCAGTCGTAAACGTCATCTGATCCATGTCCTGGACGAAGGGGACGTCCAGCCAGAGGCTGTCCAGGTCGTTGTGGACGGATTCGATGGCGTCTTCGGCAGCGGGTCCCCGGAAGCTGCGCGAGGCGAGGACTTCAGTCATTGCTGAACGCCTCCTCGGGCGAGGGGTACGAGGTGAGGACCTTGTCCATGCTGGTTAGCTGCAGGACCATCTTGACCTGCGGCTGGACGGCAGCGATCCGAAGGTCCCCGCCGGCCTGGCGGGCCGCTTTGAGGCAGCCGATGAGCGCGCCCAGGCCGGACGAGTCCATGAACGCTGTCTTTTCCAGGTTGATCACGATCCGGTTGGATCCGCCGGCGATCACGTCGGTCACGAACTCGCGCAGCTTGGGGGCGGAGACCATGTTGAGCCGCCCGTCCGCTTTGACCTCCGCGTACGAATTCCGTACCTCGTAACTGAATTGCATCAGGACTCCTTTTCTGTGTTCATCGGACCACGGGTTCTGCGGCTGGTTCATAGCCCTTGTAAAGCACGGCGCGGACCAGGATGCTCATAACCACCAGGTCGAAAATGACCCAGGCGACGTTCACCAGGGTGCCCAGCGGTTCCGCCAAACCCGCGGCCAGGCGGATGATGCCGGCGACGGCGGCTACGGCCAGCAGCACGGACACCACGATCTGGGGCCGGATCAGGCTCCAGCTGGGTCCGCCGCTCTGGCGGGCCTTGGGGGTGACGGCGAACCCCAGGGGACGGCCGAACCAGACATTCCGCGCCGCCGTCGAACAGGCCTTGATCCACGTGGGAAACAGCGCCAGGCTGTACTGCTGCCCGCGCCAGGTGGGGATGCCGCGGCCGGCGACAGCGAACAGGATCTGGTTGACCACCATGAACGGGATGAACCGGATGAAGAAATCCCAGCTCAGGCTGGTGACCGGCAGGATGCCCAGCAGCAGGTAGATGATGGGCGCGGCGAAGTAGATCACGGCCGCATACCCGCTGAGGTAAGTCCACATGGTGGCAAAGTACATCAGCCGCTGGCCGATCTTGAGGCCCTTCTGCACCAGCGGGTTCTCCCGGAGCAGCACCTGGATGGTGCCCTGGGCCCAGCGCAGCCGCTGCGTGAGCATGGTCTTCAGGTCCTCCGGCGCCAGGCCGTAGGCGAGGACTTCGTGGTGGT
This sequence comes from Arthrobacter sp. K4-10C, assembly GCF_059090085.1. Lineage (NCBI taxonomy): Bacteria > Bacillati > Actinomycetota > Actinomycetes > Micrococcales > Micrococcaceae > Arthrobacter > Arthrobacter sp. K4-10C. The sequence goes on from NZ_JBNHFI010000008.1 coordinate 191,553, forward strand.
AGACGCTCTGCCAGCCCATGGCATGCATCCGCATGGCTGTAGCCATGTCCTCTGTGACGGAAATGGTGGCCAGCGGCATCACGGGCTGGGCCTCGTCGCTGCGTTCCACGGAGAGCGCGTCCAGGACAGCCTGCACCGATTCGAGGGCGCCCAACGGGGACCAGTCGCGGCGGGACATCCGCTGCACGGCGTCGTCCGCCACCACGGGGACACCCGCGTCACCCACATGCGCGAGTTCCATCGCGGCAATTTCCTCGAGATCTGATTGCAGGGCCTCGACGTCGGCCATCACCAGGGTCTGCACGGCGGCGTCCACGCGGCGGCGGACGCGGTAGGTGATTTCGCCGAGCGGCTGCCCGGCTTCAAGTTCCCTCTGCGCCTCGCCGGTGGCCGCCTCCACCTCGTCCAGCACCTCGGCCACCAGCGGTGACTCCATGTCCGCGGACTTCCGTGCCTTCTTGATGGCGGTCTGCGATGCCGCCAGCGCCCGGCGGATGCTCTTTTCGGTCTCCTTCACGTAGCCCACCAGGCCCAGCTGCATGAGGGCTTCCCTGCGCAGGATGGCGTTGGAGCCGCAGAAGAATGCGGCGTTCCAACCGTCCTTGCCCTGTTGGATAGGGCCGTAGAACAGGGGTGCCTGGCTCCCGAGGGGATCGTCGGCAGGGACGTTGCTGAAGTACTGCGGCGTCTGGACCAGGGCCACGCGGCGGTTATTGAAGTAGCCGAGGGTCTTTTCCAGGATGTCGGGCTCGGGGATCTGGTCCGCGTCCAGGATCAGGAGGAACTCGCCGTCCGTCTGCATCAGGGCATTGTTCAGGTTGCCGGCCTTGGCATGGCGGGGCAGGTCCGAGGTCCAGTCATCGCTCCGCGTGACGTAGCCCAGCCCGTGCTGTTCCGCGAGGGCCTTCAGCTCGGGGCGGGCGCCGTCGTCGAGGATCCAGGTGCTGTGGGGGTGCCGGATCCCTTGGGCCGCCAGGGCGGTTGTCATCACCATGTCCAGGTCTTCGTTGTAGGTGGTGATGAAGACGTCCACGGTAGCGTCCGGCGGAGGCGGCGGTGCGCCCTTGCGGACTTTCAGCCGCCAGACGGTCATGCCGAAGAGCATGACGTCGATCAGGCTGTAGGTTTCGGCGATCACCAGCGGCAGGGCGATCCACCAGGCATCCCAGTTGAGGGATGCAAGCCAGCGCCAGGTGATGTAGTTGACCCCGGTGATGACGGTGAGCACCACCACCAGGCGGGTCCAGAAACGGGTCACGCAGTGACCTCGTCCGGAAGCCGTCGGACCACGACCACGGTCACGTCGTCCTCGGCGGTTTCCGCCGGGGCCAGGGCCATGATGGCGCTGCTTGCTGCGTGTGCGGACTCGTGGCCCTGTGCGGCGGTGCGGACGGCTTTGGTGAAATCCTCCACTGAATCGAAAACGTCCAGCACCCCGTCGCTCACCACCACCAGGGAGTCTCCCGGCGCCAGGTCGAAAGCGGACTGCGGCCAGTCCGTCCCGGCCCAGGCACCCACGGGCGGGCCGCCGGAGGGAAGGCGCTCAGCCGCCCCGCCCGACTGGACGTGCAGCGCAAGCCCGTGCCCGGCGTCGACATAGCTGACCTTCCCCGACCCCGCGTCCAGCCGGGCGTGGAACAGGGTGACGAAGGAGTTGGAGGAGTCCAGGTCCGTGGCGATGGCCTTGCTGGCAGAAGCGAAGGCAGCGTTCAGGTCCTGCCGGTGGCCGGTGGAGCGCATGACGGCGCGGACCGTTGCCGCGATCAGGGCAGCTCCCATGCCCTTGCCCATGGCGTCAGCGAAGGTGAGGTGGAGTCCGTCGGAGGTCTGGTACCAGTCGTAGAAGTCGCCGCCCACGCTTCGTGAGGGGCGGAACATGCCGGCAACGTCGTAACCCTGAACTCGGATGTCCTCCTTGGGCAATAGGCTCTGCTGTACCTCGGTGGCCCTCTGCAGTTCGCTGCGGGCGGCAGAATCGGCGGACGCGGAAGGCCGGCGGCGGAACAGCGCGTTGATCCTGGACTGCAGTTCCCGGGGGCTGAACGGCTTGCTGAGATATTCGTCGGCGCCGTTGTCCAGGCCGGTCAGCTTGTCCAGCTCGCCGGCCCGTGCGGTCAGCATGATGATGAAGGCGTCCGAAAACTCCCGCAGCAGTTTGCAGACTTCCAGGCCGTCAAGATCCGGAAGGTTAAGGTCCAACGTGACCAGGTCCGGCTGGACGCGGCGCACTTCCTCCACCCCCGGCATCCCCGCGCCGGCGTGCGATACCTCGAAACCCTGCTTCTGCAGGACGCGGACCAGCAGCCCCCGGATGTCAGGATCATCCTCGATGACAACGGCACGTCGGATTTCGGAGGTTGAGACCATAGCTCTACTTCTACCGTATTAACTGCGACAGGGCATGTCTTAGCACTTCACAGTCCTTTTGTGCTTCCCCGTGTTTTTCCCTGCCATCCCGCGGTGGCGGGCCTCGCAGGATCTTGCGGCAATCTTGGGATCCGCTTGCCCGGACGTTGAGCAAGGTTCGGGACACTCAATAGGGACACACCTTCCGGGCAGGAAAACGGTCGACGACGACCCACCGGAAGCTGGACGGCATGCGGGAGGGCGGAGCAGCCAATGGGACACATCAACATCAAGGACCGGACGGCGGAACCTGCCACAGGATGCGGCGGGGCGGAAGCCGGCGCCGAGCCAACATTCCACGAGCCAACATTCCACGAGCCGGGATCCCGCGAGCCGACATTCCGCGGGCTGGCAAGTGCGGGCGCGGACAAGGCCAGGGCGCTGATGCGCCTTTACCTCCACTCGCGGAAGGTCCGTGCCGCGGCGAAGGCACTTGCAGAGGCACTTGCGGAATCCCGCGAAGTCTCCAGCTGGCCCGGCGACAGGCTGCCGGTTGGCGCGGCGATGTCCGACCAGGTGGAGAAGCTGACACGCCGCCTGAAGCTGGAGACCGATGCGCACAACAGGCTCGAGGCACTTTTCAGGTCTGTGGATCCGGGGCGTTCCGCCGCAGCGGTTTAGGTGTCACACTTAGGAGCAATCGAGTGGCTGGGGGAGACAGTCAGGAGATTGCAGTGGGTTGGATGGCCGGTTGGGCGTACCTTATCGCGGGATTGATGACCGTGGACGCGCTGCTTTTGGCGCTGTGGGCCATGGAGCGGGACTGGTCACGAAAATGGTGGAAGAAACGCTAAGTGCCGGCTTCCGGACCTCTTCAGTAGGTCGCGGACCGTGCGGCGGGCTGAAGCGCGGAGGGCACTGATCCCGCCCCGTCCAGGACAAACGACCCCGTGAAGCTGTAGGGATGCACCAGCCGGATCGGCGTGCCGTTGATGTTGGTCAAATGGCCGCTCCAGGCAAGCCGGTACAGTTCCTTCAGGTCACCCAGGTCCGCATCCGTGAGCTTGCTCATCGACCCGTAGTTCATGATGGTGAACGGTTCGTGGGTTCCGAAAACCTCCGACGGCCAGGCGGTTTCGCGGATGTTGGCGAAAAAGTGCCGCAGACCAAAGACGTGCCCAAACTCGTGGATCATCGTCTCAACCTGCTCCTCGCGCACCTGCTGGAACAGGGTGGGGTAGATGGTCAGCTGGTGCCGCCCGCCGTCGGGAAAGAATGCACTCGCGAGGACGCAGCCGGCGGGAGTGCAGTCCGGCGCGTTCCGCAGCACGATCTCGAAATCCCATAGGTCGTCGTCCCGCGTGAATCGCACCGGAGCTGCAGAGCCCCAGCGCAACAGGCATTCGCCCATCAGGTCACCGACGACGGCCTTGCTTTGTTCGGGGCTGGACGCGAGCGCGAAGGAACGTTCCTGGAAGCGCCACTTCAAAATGGTGCCCGCGTGCCACAGCGGAACGAAGCCCTCTGTGGCATCGACAACTATTTCGCTCGGTGGGCGTCCTCCCGGGGTCGCGTGCCCCCGCCCCTCCGTAGCGCAAACGAATGTGTCCCCGATCCGGTGGACCAGTTCTTCAGCAGCCGCTTCCATGATTTTTCCTGCCTTTATCCCTTGCACGAGGTTTTTCGGGGTACGACCGCATGCTAGGCAACGGGGCGTTACAGCAGCGTTATGCGGCCATGACGGCCTGGCGGATCAAGGGGTGCCCAGCTGCAGCCGCATCAGCACCCGCGGGAACCCGTTCAGCACGGACTGCGTGTCTGCGGCCTTGGTGAATCCGGCATCCTCAAAAAGTTTGCGGGTGCCCACATAGGCCATGGTGAGGTCCACTTTCGATCCGCCGTTGTCCACCGGATAGCCTTCGACGGCGTGCGCCCCGTAGGAGCGGGCAAAGTCCACCGCACCTGCCAGGAGGGCGTGGGAAATGCCCTTCCCGCGGTGGCCCGGCCGTACCCGGATGCACCACACGGACCACACATCCAGGGTGTCCACGTGCGGGATTCGCCTGTTCCCCGCGAAACTCGTGTCGGCACGCGGGTGGACCGCTGCCCACCCCACCGGCTCACCGTCGTCGTATGCCAGCACGCCCGGCGGGGGATCCTGCGCCACCAACTCCTTCACCAGTTCCCCGCGCTCCGTCCCATGCAGCGACTGGTTCAGCTTGGAGGGGATGCGGTAGCTCAGGCACCAGCAGACGTTCGCGTCCGGCCGCTTGGGCCCCACCAGCGTGCGAACGTCCTCGAAAATGGTTGCGGGCCGGACCTCGATGGACATGACGCCATCCTGTCACCGGCCCCATGCGCCCGGCAACGGATCCGGAAGACTTGCCACAGCAGAGGACAGAGGACAGGAGAGGGTCCCTCAGGCCGGGATGAGCCCCTGATCCTGCAGGTCCTGCCACAGCCTGGCCGGCACCTCCGCGGCCATCCGCCGCGCGCTTTCGCTGATCTGCTCCGGCCTGCTGGCTCCCACCGTGACGTTGACGACGGCCGGGTGCCGGAAGGGAAACTGGATGGCAGCGGTGGGGAGTTCCACGCCGTGTTCGTTGCAAATTCCGGCCAGCCGCCGGGCCTTTGCCAGGATCTCTTCACTGGCCTGGGAGTAGTTGTAGTGCGCATCGGACGGCAGGTCGGGCTTGGCAAGGATGCCGGAGTTGTAGACGCCGACGCTGACTACCCCCGTCCCCAGTTCCCGGCAGCGGTCCAGCAGTCCTGCACCCGGGCGGCTGTCAGATCCTGGCTGTTCCAGCATGGTGAACCTGCCGGCGAGCATGAGGAAGTCCAGGTGGGCGGCTTCCACGCACTCCAGGGCGGCGCCGGCGGTGTTGGTGCCGACCCCAATGGCCCGCACCAGGCCTTCGGCCCGAAGCTTTTCCAGGGCAGGCAGCGCGGTCTTCACTGCATCTTCCATGCTGTAGACGTCAGGATCATGCAGGTAGGCGATATCGATGTAGTCGAGCCCCAGCCGTTCCAGTGACTGCTCAATACTGCGCCTCGCCCCGGCCTCGGAGGGATCCCATTCGCGCCGGAGGCCGGCGGGAACGTCGAAGCCTTCCGGATCCCGGGAGTCACGAGTCGCCGGCGACGGGACCAGGACCCGGCCCACCTTCGTGGAGAGGATGAACTCATTCCGCGGTTTGCCCTGTAGGATGCGGCCCATGCGCCGTTCGGACAGGCCAAGGCCGTAATGCGGTGCTGTATCGAAGTAGCGGATGCCGGCCTCCCAGGCTGCCTCCACCGTGGCTTCCGCCTGTTCGTCAGGGATCGCACGGTAAAGGTTGCCCACGCCGGTACCGCCAAAGCCAAGGCGCCCCATCCGCTCGCGCATCTGCCCGTCGTCGTTGCCCATTCCCCTGCTCCTTGCTGCTGGCTGTCGCAATGGCAGGAGCCTAGAAGGGGCGCATCGGCGCCGTCAACGGGTCCACATACGGCCGACGCTCCCGCGCAGATGCGCGAGAGCGTCAGGCGGGAAGGCGCCGGAAGTGAGGGAGCGCCTTAGATTCCCAAGGCTTCCTTCAGCCTTGCGACGTGCCCGTCGGCCTGCACCTGGTACTGCGCCAGGGTGACGTTGCCTTCGGGGTCCACCACCACTGTGGAGCGGACGATGCCTTCGACGATTTCGCCGTTGACCAGCTTCTCGCCCCAGGCACCGTAGGCCAGGGCAACAGCATGGTCCTCGTCGGAGAGCAGCGGGAAGGTCAGGGCGAAGTCCCCGCTGAAGCCGGCCAGGGCCTCGGGGGCGTCGGGGGAGACGCCGATGACCTGGTAGCCCTTGCCCTGCAGGGAGGCCAGGCTGTCGCGGAAGTCGCATGCCTCGGTGGTGCAGCCGGGGGTGGCCGCCTTCGGGTAGAAGTACACAATGACATTCTGGCCACGGTAGTCGGCCAAGGCAGTCTCGCGGCCCTGGGCGTCCTTGAGGGTGAAGTCAGGGGCCTGGGTTCCGGGCTGCAGCTTGGTTGTCAGGGTGGGGCTCATGGTGTTCCTTTGGAAGGGTCGGTCAATTATGGCCAAACATCAAGTGAAGCGGCTTCCCGCTCAGTCATACAACTCCGGCGTCATATGCAGTATTCCGCCGGGCCGCGCACCGTGGCGCATTGACCCGGGATGAACTGGTATCCGCCGCCGCGGACGGTGGCCACGGCGTGGCGTGCGTTGCCGAGCTTCCGCCGGATCCGGCCCACGTACACGTCGATGGACCGGGCGGAGGCGCCGGGCGTTTCGAACGAGTCCAGGAACTCCTGCAGTTCTTCCCGGCTAACGGTCCGGGACAGGTGCGTCACCAGGTACCGCAGCACCTTGAATTCGACACCGGTGAGCGGCACGGGTTTGCCGTCCAGCAGGACTGTATCGGCCGCCAGGTCCACCGCCATGCGGCTGACGGGGCCGGCCGACGGCGGCAGCCTGGTGCCGCCGTCGTCCTCGCCCGGTGCCGCGGCGGGCGCATCAGGCGCCTCCGCCGCGGAAGGAGTGCGGGAGGAGTTTGCTGCGGCTCCTTCCGCGGCGGAGGACCCGGCTATGGGAGCTCCGGCGGCAGGCCAATGGACTTCCGCCTCCGGAGCAGTTTGCAGGGCCCTGGCAAGGACCAGCTGGGCGGCGCGGGCCAGGAGCTCGGGGCTGGTTCCTTCCTCCGGCACCACCCACACGGCCAGCCCGCGGGCGGCAGCTTTGGGCTGGACCATCCGCGGACGGTAGGCCGTCCGCGGATGGTGGGCTTCCACTGCCATGGGGCGTCCTTATACTCCGCCGCGGCGGATCAGCTTGCCCGTGGGGGTCTGGCCGTCCACCACAGCGCCGCGCAGGAACGTCTTGCGGACCACGCCGGACAGGGTCTTGCCGTCATAGGGCGTGATGGGGTTCTTGTGCTTGAGCTTGGAAACGTCAACCACGAACGCCTCGTCCGGGGCGAAGACGGCAAAATCGGCATCGTAGCCGAGCGCCAGCTGGCCCTTGTTGGTGAGCCGGGCCAGGTTGGCGGGCTTTTCCGCCATCCACGAGACAACCTGCTCCAGCGGGATACCCCGGTGCCGCGCCTCGCTCCAGATCAGGGACAGCCCCAGCTGCAGCGACGAGACGCCGCCCCAGGCCACGGCGAAGTCGCCGTTTTCCAAGTCCTTCAGGTCCAGCGTGGAGGGGGAGTGGTCCGAGACGATGCAGTCGATGGTGCCGTCCAGCAGGCCCTGCCACAGCAGCTCGCGGTTGGAGGCCTCGCGGATGGGCGGGCAGCACTTGTAGGCGGTGGCGCCGTCGGGAATTTCCTCCGCCATGAGCGTGAGGTAGTGCGGGCACGTCTCCACGGTGAGCTTGACGCCGTCGCGCTTGGCGGAGGCGATCATGGGCAGGGCGTCCGACGACGAGAGGTGCAGGATGTGCGCGCGCGCACCGGTCCAGCGTGCCCGTTCAATGACTTCTGCGATGGCCTTGTTCTCCGCACCCCGCGGCCGGGAAGCGAGGAAGGTGGAGTAGTGGTCGCCGCCGGGGTGGGGCGCCCGGTCGATGGCGTGCGAGTCCTCGGCGTGGACGATCATGAGCGAGTCGAAGGACTTCAGCTCGGCCATGTCCTCCTCCATCTCGTCCGCATCCAGGTGGGGGAACTCGTCCACTCCGGAGTGCAGCAGGAAGCACTTGAAGCCGAACACGCCCTCGTCGTGCAGGGGCCGGAGGTCGGCCTTGTTTCCGGGGATGGCGCCGCCCCAGAACCCGACGTCGACGAATGCCTGGTCCTCGGCCACCTCGCGCTTGAGCTTGAGGTTTTCCACGGTGGTGGTGGGCGGTACAGAGTTCAGGGGCATGTCGATGATGGTGGTCACGCCTCCGGCTGCCGCGGCGCGGGTGGCGGAAGCGAAGCCCTCCCACTCGGTGCGGCCGGGCTCGTTGACGTGGACGTGGGTGTCCACCAGGCCGGGGAGCAGGGTTTCGTCCTCGGCGAGTTCAATGACTTCCGCGCCGGCCAGGCCGTTGCCCAGCGGTTCGATGGCCACGACCTTTCCGCCGCGGACGCCCACCTCGCGCGGCGCGATCCCGGCGGTAGTCAGGATGCGCCGGCCACGGATGACGAGGTCATAACGTTCTTCAGACACGGAGGTCCTCCTTGGTACGTGCGGTGCTGGCGTAACCGCCGGCTGCCAGCCTTCCGCTGATCAGGGTGCCCAACTGCTCCAGAAGCGGCGCTGCCTCTGTTATGCACCTGTTTACATCGCTTTCGAGTGCGGTCAAAGCGTAAACCGCCTTGAACCCGGCTGCCGCTGCCTGCCGGTCCTCCAGGGTGGTCCGGCCGCAGACGGCGACGACGGGAATGCCGTGGGCGGCGGCCGCGCGTGCCACCCCCATGGGCGTCTTGCCCAGCAGGCTTTGCTCGTCCAGGCTGCCTTCCCCCGTGATCACCAGGTCCGCTCCGGCCAGGCGGCCGGCGAGACCCGTGAATTCGAGGACGACGTCGATGCCCGGCCGCCGGGTCGCGGCCAGGGCGGCGATGGCGGCGTAGCCGACGCCCCCGGCTGCCCCCGCTCCGGGGGCCTCGGCGGCCTTGATGGCACGGAATCCGATTTCCCTGGCCAGGACTTCGACAAACCTGGCCAGGGCGGCGTCGAGCACGTCGACGTCTTGCTGCGTGGCACCCTTCTGCGGGCCGAAAATCGCCGCGGCACCCGCGGCGCCCAGCAGGGGATTATCGACGTCGGATGCCAGCACAAAGCGTGTGTCCACCAGCCGGGGCTCAAAGTTGGTGAAGTCGATGCTGTGCAGGTTGGCGAGCGCAGCACCGCCCGGCGGCAGTTCGTTGTTCCTGCTGTCCAGGAGCCTGGCCCCGAGCCCCTGCAGGAGCCCCGCACCGCCGTCGGTATTGGCGCTGCCGCCGACCCCCAACACGATCCGGCGGCAACCAGCGTCCAGGGCTGCGCGGATCAGCTGGCCTGTGCCGAGGCTGGTGGCCGCGAGGGCGGAAGCGGAATCCGGCCGGCCGCCGCGCAGCACCTCGGGCACCAGCGCCAATCCGGAGGAGGTGGCCATCTCGATGACTGCCTCGTGGTCCCGGACCGCGAAGTCCGCTTCTACGGGCTGGCCGGTAGGCCCCGCTACGGTTGCGGTGCGGCGGCTGAAGCCGGAGCCGACGGCGGCGTCGAGGGTGCCCTCGCCGCCGTCGGCCACCGGAATCCGGACGACGTCAAGGTTGCCGACTGCCGTACCGGCGCCGCGCTGCAGTCCCTTTTCCAGGTGCATGCAGACCTCCGGGGCGGAGAGCGATCCCTTGAACTTGTCCGGGGCAATGACGATGCGCACGGTTTAGGCCTGCAGCGCCAGGATGGCGGTGGGTGCGTCCCCGGCGGTTTCGGCCAGTTCTTCAAACTCGTTGATGGCGTTGATTTCCACGCCCATGGAGATGTTGGTGACCTTTTCCAGGATCACTTCAACCACCACGGGAACCTGGAATTCCCCCATCAGTGCCTTGGCCTTGTCGAAGGCGGCTGCGAGGTCGTTGGGGTCCTCCACGCGCACGGCCTTGCAGCCCAGGCCCTCGGCCACCTTCAGGTGGTCCACGCCGTAGCCGCGTGCGTTTTCGGACAAGTCCGCGCTGTTGACGTTGTCGAACGCCAGGGACACGTTCTGCTCCATGTTGAAGCCGCGCTGGGACTGGCGGATCAGGCCCAGGTAGGAGTTGTTCACCACCACGTGGATGTAGGGGAGGTTGAACTGCGCGCCCACGGCCAGTTCCTCGATCATGAACTGGAAGTCGTAGTCGCCGGAGAGGGCCACAACGGTCTGGTCCGGCTTGCCGCGCACCACGCCGAGGGCCGCCGGAGCCGTCCAGCCCAGCGGGCCTGCCTGGCCGGCGTTGATCCACTTGCGCGGGCCGAACACGTGCAGCATCTGGGCGCCGGCGATTTGGGACAGGCCGATGGTGGACACATAAATGGTGTCGCGGCCGAAGGACTTGTTCATCTCCTCGTACACGCGCTGCGGCTTGATGGGGATGTTCTCGAAGTGGGTCTTGCGGTGCAGGGACGCCTTGCGGTCCTGGCACTCGGCAGCCCAGGCACTGTAGTCCGGCAGGGATCCTGCCGCCTTGCGCTCCCTGGCGAGCTCAACCAGCCCCGCCAGCGCCGCGCCGGCGTCGGACGCGATGCCCAGGTCCGGTGAGAACACGCGGCCGATCTGCGTGGGCTCGATGTCGATGTGCACGAACTTGCGGCCGGCGGTGTAAGTCTCCAGGCCGCCGGTGTGGCGGTTGGCCCAGCGGTTGCCGATGCCGATCACAAAGTCGCTCTGCAGGTAGTTCTCGTTGCCGTAGCGGTGCGAGGTCTGCAGGCCCACCATGCCGGCCATGAGCTGGTGGTCGTCCGGGATGGTGCCCCAGCCCATCAGGGTGGGGATGACCGGAACGTTGAGGATTTCGGCCAGTTCCACCAGCTGCGCCGACGCGCCGGCGTTAATGATGCCGCCGCCTGCCACGATCAGCGGGTGCCTGGAACCCGTCAGCATGTCCAGGGCCTTCTCCAGCTGCTTGCGGGAGGCCGTGGGCTTTTCGATGGGCAGGGGCTCGTAGGTGTCGATGTCGAATTCGATCTCGGCCAGCTGCACGTCGATGGGCAGGTCCAGCAGGACGGGGCCGGGGCGGCCGGAGCGCATCAGCTGGAACGCCTTCTGGAAGGCGCCGGGAACCTGGCCGGGCTCCAGGATGGTCATGGCCATCTTGGTGACGGGCTTGGCGATGGACTCGATGTCCACCGCCTGGAAGTCTTCCTTGTGCAGCTTGGCCACGGGGGCCTGGCCGGTGATGCAGAGCATGGGGATGGAGTCGGCCCAGGCGGCGTAGAGGCCGGTGATCATGTCCGTACCGGCGGGCCCGGAGGTGCCGATGCAGATGCCGATGTTGCCGTCCTTGGCGCGGCTGAAGCCGTCGGCCATGTGGCTGGCGCCCTCAACGTGGCGGGCCAGGGTGTGGCGGATGCCGCCGTGGGCGCGCATCGCGGAGTAAAAGGGGTTGATCGCAGCGCCTGGCAGGCCGAACGCCTCAATGGCGCCCTCCTTTTCCAGGATGGCAACCGCTGCATCAACGGTACGCATCTTGCTCATGGTGTGCTCCTACTTAAGTCTGTTTTTGGGTTTGCTGAAGGAAGCCCTGGTGGTCAGGGCATAAAAAGTGCGCAGATTGGGCCTGCGGCTACTCGCGGCCGCTGAGCTGGAGGACCTGTTTGAAGAGTCCGGAGTGGTCCAGTGCGCCGTCGCCCTGGTTGACGGTGGCGGCGACGAGCTGTGCGACCACGGCGCCGAGGGGGATGGCGACGTTGGCTTCGCGGGCGGCGGAGGTGACGATGCCCAGGTCCTTGTGGTGGAGGGCGAGCCGGAAGCCCGGGTCGAAGTTACGGTCCAGCATCTTCTGGCCCTTCTGGTCCAGGACTTTGGAGCCGGCGAGGCCGCCGCCGAGGACCTTGAGGGCGGCGTCGGTGTCCACGCCGTAGGCCTCGAGGAAGGCGATGGCCTCGCCGAGGACCTCGATGTTGACCGCGACGATCAGCTGGTTGGCTGCCTTGACGGTCTGGCCGGAGCCGGAGGGGCCGACGTGGACGATGGTTTTGCCGACGGCGTTCAGGACATCCGAGGCTGCGTCGAAGTCTTCCTTCCCGCCGCCGACCATGATGGACAGGACGGCGTCGATGGCGCCCTGTTCGCCGCCGCTTACCGGTGCGTCGAGGGGGCGGATCCCGGCCTCGCGGGCGTCGTCGGAGAGTCGCTTGGCGACATCCGGGCGGATGCTGGAGGCATCGATCCACAAAGTGCCCTGCTTGGCGTTGGCGAAGACACCGTCCTTGCCGCTGACGACACCCTCAACATCGGGGGAGTCCGGCACCATGGTGATGACGACGTCGGCGTCCTTGACGGCGTCGGCGATGCTGGTGGCACCCTTGCCGCCTTCGGAGACGAGCTTGTCGATCTTGTCCTGGCTGCGGTTGAAGCCGGTGACGGAGTGGCCGGCCTTGACCAGGTTGATGGCCATGGGCAGGCCCATGATTCCGAGGCCGATGACTGCAACGTTGCTCATGATGGTTCTCTTTCTGAAAGTCTCTGCGGTGATTGAGGAAGCAGGACCCAACTAGGTCGCAGCAGATGTCGTTTTGAGGGCCCAAAACAGCATCTGCTGCTACTCAGTTGGGAAAGGGGCTACTGGGAGACACGCTGGCGGATGGCCCAGCTGAACGCAGTTTCCTTGGGTTCCTTGTACTCGAGGCCGATGTAGCCCTCGTAACCGAGTTCACGGCTGCGGGCGATCCATTCGCCGAGGGGGAGGGTGCCGGTGCCGGGTGCGCCACGGCCGGGGTTGTCGGCGATCTGGATGTGGCCGAAGTCCTTTGCGTGGTTTTCGATGACGGATTCGACGTCGTCGCCGTTGACTGCGAGGTGGTAGAAATCGGCGAGAAGCTTGATGTTGCCGGCACCGGATTCCGCCTTGACCCGGGCGATGACCTGAAGTGCGTCTTCGGCGGTGAGGAGCGGGTACTTGGGCGCGCCGCTGACGGGTTCCAGGAGGACGGTCCCACCGATGCGGGCCACGCCCTCGGCGGCTGCTGCCAGGTTCTTGACGGCCAGCTCGTCCTGCTCCTCGGGGGTGAAGCCGTCCTGCCGGTTGCCGTAGAGGGCGTTGAACGCCTTGCAGCCCAGGCGCCCGCCGATGCCGGCCACAACGTCGATGTTGTCCTTGAACTCGGAGCAGCGTCCCTTCCAGGAGACCAGGCCGCGGTCGCCGCCCGGCATGTTCCCGGCGTTGAAGTTCAAGCCGGTGAGTTGGACGCCGGCATCGGTGATGGCGTTCTCGAACCTGGTGATCTCGGCGTCTGCCGGAACGGAGGTTTCGAAGGGCCACCAGAACTCGACGGCGTCAAAGCCGGCGGCCTTTGCGGCGGCGGGGCGCTCAAGCAGGGGCAGCTCCGTCAGGAGGATGGAGCAGTTCACTGTGTACGTCATCGTAGGTCCTTCCGAGAGGGGCTTGATCCATCTTCCCTTGCTTCACCGGCATCCTTACCGTTTCCGCTCAGTTTCCGCTTTGTGGAATTTAGATTCTGCTTTATGAAAAGTGTAGGTAACGAGGGGAGTGCGAGTCAAGGGGAAGCGCGCTTGGGTGGCGATGCCGGAAATGAGAGGGCAAAGAGAAAGGCCGGCCGCACGTGGGTCAGTCCACCGTGCAGCCGGCCTTCCGGATAAAGCAGTACGCGATTACCGCAGGTCGAAGCGGTCAGCCTCCATGACCTTCGTCCAGGCGGCCACGAAGTCGTTGACGAACTTTTCCTTGCCGTCCTCGCTCGCATATACCTCGGACAGTGCCCGCAGTTGCGAGTTGGAGCCGAACACCAGGTCCACCGGTGTGGCGGTCCACTTCACTTCGCCGGTGGACACGTCACTGATTTCATAGACGTTTTCCTCGGCCTCCGATGCCTTCCACTTGGTGCCCGGGGAGAGCAAGTTGACGAAGAAGTCGTTCGTCAGGACCTGGGGCCGGTGGGTGAGGACGCCGTGCGTGGAGTCACCGAGGTTGGCACCAAGGGCGCGCATGCCGCCGACAAGTGCCGTCATCTCCGGCGCGGAGAGGTCCAGGAGGTACGCCTTGTCCAGCAGGAGCGTCTCCGGCTGGAGTTTCTCCCCGGGGCGGACGTAGTTGCGGAACCCGTCGGCCCGCGGCTGGAGGTACTGGAAGGACTCGACGTCGGTCTGGTCCTGGGAGGCGTCCGTGCGGCCGGGCCGAAACGGCACAGCGACAGGGAAGCCGGCGTCGCTGGCGGCCTTCTCCACGGCCGCGCACCCGCCCAGGACGATCAAATCGGCCAGCGAGACCTTTTTGCCCCCGTTCTGGCCGGAGTTGAACTGCTGCTGGATCCCCTCAACCGCCTGCAGTGCTGCAGCCAACTGTCCAGGTTCGTTAATCTCCCAGCCGCGCTGGGGCTCCAGCCGGATCCGGGCGCCGTTGGCACCGCCGCGCCTGTCGGTTTTGCGGTAGGTGGACGCCGAGGCCCAGGCAGTGCGGACCAGTTGCGCGACGGACAATCCCGAGTCCAGGAGCTGCGCCTTGAGGGAAGCGATGTCCTGCTGGTCGATCAGCTCGTGGTCCACCGCCGGGACCGGGTCCTGCCACAGCTGCGCCTCGGGAACCCAAGGCCCCAGCATGTGCGGGCCGACGGGACCCATGTCGCGGTGGAGCAGTTTGTACCAGGCCTTGGCGAACGCCAGCGCGAACTCGTCAGGATTCTCCAGGAAGCGCCGGGAGATCTTCTCGTACTCAGGGTCCACGCGCAGCGAGAGGTCGGTAGTGAGCATCGTGGGACGGTGTTTCTTCTCCGGATCGTAGGCGTCCGGGATGATCCTGGGGCCGTCCTTGGCCACCCACTGGTGGGCGCCGGCGGGGCTTTTGACGAGTTCCCATTCGTGCCCGAACAGGATCTCGAAGAAGCGGTTGCTCCACTCGGTGGGGCGGTCAGTCCAGGTAACCTCAAGGCCGGAGGTGATGGTGTCCGCCCCCTTGCCGCTCCCGTAGGTGCTGAGCCAGCCAAGACCCTGTGTTTCCAGGTCGGCGCCCTCAGGCTCGGGCCCGACGTGGGCGTCGGCGTCGCCTGCGCCGTGGGTCTTGCCGAAGGTGTGGCCGCCGGCGATCAGGGCGACGGTCTCCTCGTCGTTCATTGCCATCCGCTTGAAGGTCTCCCGGATGAAGGCAGCGGCCGCGAGCGGGTCCGGGTTGCCCATGGGGCCCTCGGGGTTGACGTAGATCAGTCCCATCTCAGTGGAACCGACCTCCTCCGACATCCGGCCTTCGCCGATGTAGCGTTCGTCGCCGAGCCAGGTGTCCTCAGGTCCCCAGAAAATCTCTTCGGGCTCCCAGACGTCTTCCCGGCCAAAGGCAAAACCGAACGTTTTGAAGCCCATCGATTCGAGGGCCACGTTACCCGCGAGCACGAGCAGGTCCGCCCAAGAGAGCTTTTGGCCGTACTTCTGCTTGACCGGCCACAGGAGGCGCCGGGCTTTGTCCAGGTTGGCGTTGTCCGGCCAGCTGTTGAGCGGGGCGAACCGCTGGCTGCCGTCTCCGGCGCCGCCGCGGCCGTCGTGCACGCGGTAGGTGCCGGCAGCGTGCCAGCTCAGCCGGATCATGAGGCCGCCGTAATGGCCGAAGTCTGCCGGCCACCAGTCCTGGGAGGTGGTCAGGACCTGGGTGATGTCCTGCTTGAGCGCCTCGACGTCGAGCTTCTGGAACTCTTCGCGGTAACTGAACGAGGGGCCGAGCGGATTGCCTGCCGGGTTGTGGGTGTGGAGCACGGAAAGGTCGAGCTGGTTCGGCCACCAGTCGGCGACAGTGCGGGGCCGGTGCCCCTTGGGCTGCGGCGAATCGATCGCCGGGTTCTCGCTCTCGCTGCCGTGCGAGGTCACGCTGTCGTGGGCGACCGGGCACCCGCCCTCAACCTTACGGTCCAGACCCTGGGCGCTTCCCGGGGTGGGGATCGGGGGGTGGTCCTGGTGATCGGTCATGTGCTTCCTTCCCTGTGGCCGAGGCCGTGGTCGGACTCGGGCGGCCGGTTCAACCTTCCCATTTGACCATGCAAGGCCAGCGCACTGAACCCCTGCCCGTTGCTTTACATCTCTGCGCGTGCCTTGACCTGCACCGAGGTTCTTTCCACCGCAGGGCAGTGTATTTTCACTGCTTCGTGCCCGGGCGTCTCCTCCAAACCGAGCAGCATGCGTACGCCGGCAGCACCCAGTTCGTAGTGGGGGAGCGCCACGGTGGACAGCGGGGGGCGCAGGTGCGCGGCGATGACTTCCTGGTTGTCGAAGCCCACGACGGCGACATCGTCCGGGATCGAGAGGCCATGCTCGCGCAATCCGTCGTAGAGGCCCATCGCCATCCGGTCGTTGTAGCAGTACACGCCGGTGGCCTCGCGCTTGAGGAGTTCCCGGGTTGCGCCGTAGCCGCCTTCCTGGTCCGGATAGGCTTCCAGGACCAGGCCGGGGTCAAAGGCAATCCCGGCTTCCTCGAGTGCCTGCCTGTAGCCCAGGAGCCGTCCGTCCTTGGCCGGGGCGGGGATGGTGGCATTGATGAATGCGATGCGGCGGTGGCCGTGCCTTAGCAGGATTTCGGTGGCCGACCGTCCGCCCTGCACTTCATCGGGAACCACGGCGCGTGCACCGGACTCGGTGGCGAAGCAGTTGACAAGGACGAAGTCCGCTTCCCGGAGCGATGCCGGAATGTCCGTCTGCCGGTGGAACCAGGTGGAGTAGAGGATGCCGCGCACTTTGTACTCAAGCATCATGGTGATGGCGTCCTGCTCGAGCTCACCGTTGCCTTCCGTGTTGGCGATGAGGAGGGCGTAGCCGTGCTTCCATGCCTCGTCCTGGGCGCCGTGGATGATCTGGCCGGCAAAGGGGGTGGTGGCGACGCCGTCGGCTACCAGCCCGATGAACCGGGAGGTTCCACTGACCAGGGTTTTGGCCATCGCGTTGGGGCGGTAGCCGAGCGCACGGATGGCATCTTTGACACGCTGGCGGGTTTCTTCGGCGATCCGGGCGTCTTTTTTCTTGTTGACCACCAGCGACACTGTGGCGGTGGATACCCCCGCGGCCTCGGCGACGTCGCGAAGAGTGACGGGGTGGGGGCGGTCCGGTTTGTGCCGGGAACTGGCCGCAGGTGCCGGCTCTCCCGAATCCTTCTCCTTTGAAATCATCTGCCCTCCGTCAGGAGTATATCCGGCTGCTGCGGAAGTCATCCTTTGGTCGCCCCGCTTTCGAGTCCCTGGATCATGGCCTTGTTGAGGACCAGGAAGACCAGCAGCAGCGGGGTGACGGTGACGCACACGGCGGCGAACGTCGCCGTCCAGTCGACCTTGCCCATGGCGCCGATGTAGTTCTGCAGGCCTAGCGGGATTGTCTTCAGTTCTTCGGACAGGACGAAGGTGTTGGCGAAGATGAAGTCGTTCCAGATGAAGATGCTGTTGACCAGGACCACCGTCACCACGGTGTTCAGTGACAGCGGCAAAGTGATCAGCCCGAAGATCCGGTACGGCCCGGCGCCGTCCAGGGAAGCCGCCTCGTAGGTTTCCTTGGGGATGTATTCGTAGAACGAGCAGAACAAGTAGACGGACATCGGCAGGGAGAACCCGGCCAGGGGAATGATCATCGACTGGTACGTGTCCAGCAGGTTCACCGCGGAGTAATCGATGAACAGCGGGACCAGGGCGATCTGGACGGGGACGATGATGCCGATCAGGAACAGCCCGCGGACCAGCTTGCTGAGCCGGAACCCAAGCACCTGGATGGCATAGGCGGCCATCATGCCGAGCAGGACGATGAGGATGTTGGCGCCCATGGTCACGACGAAGCTGTTCAGGATGTTCCGGCCGAGATCGCCGGTTTCGAAGGCCCTGGCGTAGTTCTCCCAGGTCAGGGAGCTGGGCAGGGCGAACGGATCCCCGGTGGCAAAGTCCTGCTCAGTGCGGAGGCTGGTCAGGAACAGCCAGGCCAGCGGGTAAACCTGCACAATCACGATCAGCATGATCAGAACGCGGGACAGCGTCCGGAACAGGTCCGGCCGGCGCCGCCGGCGCCTTGCGTGCGGCCGGGGAGGTCCGACGGCGGCGGGCGGGGTGGGCGGTGCTGCCTGGGTGATCATGAGTCTGCCTTCGCTTGAGCAGGAACAGGATGAGGCCGACGGCGACGAGGCACTCAATGACGATGAACACGGAGATGGTGCTGGCGTAGCCGAAATCCGTGCTGGTGAACGCGGTCTTGTACATGTAGGTGGTGAGCAGTTCGGACGACTGTCCCGGCCCGCCGTTGGTCATCAGGTAGGGAATGTCGAACCCGCGCAGGCCGTAGGTGGTGGCCATGATGGTGGTGGTGATCCACACCGGGCGGATGTACGGGAACCGGATCTTGGTGAAGAGCGTCCATTTGGATGCACCGTCCAGGACGGCTGCCTCTTCAAGCTCTTTGGGCACGGCGATCAGCGCTGCGTAAATGATGAGCATGTACAGGCCGGTGAAGCGCCAGCCTTCGGGTGCGGAGACTGCGGCCAGGACGGTGTTGACGTCCGAGAGCCATGGCCTTTCCAGGCTGCCGAGGCCCATCCAGTGGAGCAGCTGGTTGAGCAGGCCCACCGGCTCGATGGAGTAGATCCGCACGAAGAGGAAGGCGATGGCCACCGTGGAAATCACCGCTGGCAGCAGGTACAGGGTTTTGATGAGCTCACGTCCGCGGCGGAGGGACGTCAGCAGGCTGGCAACCACCAGTGCGCCGCCCAGCTGCAGGACCAGGCAGATGGCCAGGTAGATCAGGGCGTTCAGGAACGCCCGCCAAAAGATGTCGTCGGCAACGAACATCCGGACGTAGTTATCCAGCCCGACAAACTCCATGTCGCTGATGCCGTTCCAGGAGAAAAAGCTCAGGAACAGCGACTGGAGGATCGGGAAAAGTACAGCTGCGCAATAAAGCAGCAGGGGTGGAAGCAGGAAGACCAGGACCGAGGTCCGTGACCTGTTGGGAAGCATCCTGTTGGGTAGCATGGCGGGCCTTTCGGGCGGGGGACCCGGCCGGGTCCCCCGCCTCATTGGTTACTTGACGAAGCTCTGCTTACTTGAAGAACTTCGGGGCGTTCTGGGCGATGGTGCTGTCCATGGTCGCGGTGAACTGCTCTGGGGTGATGTTGCCCTGGACCAGCAGGACGAGTTCCTGCTGCAGCCGGCCGTTGGTGGTGGGGTCGAGCTGGGTGTCCCACGGCATGGCCTGCTTTTCCCCAAGATCCTTCGCCTGGTCGAGGGCCTTCTGGTAAAGCGGCGTGGCGTTGGCCGGGATGGCGGTTTCGACGTTGGTGGTAGGGGAGAGGGCACCGGTGGCGGCGTATTCGGCCGGGTACTTTTCCAGGGCGAACTTCAGGAAGTCGCTCACCAGGGGATCGTAGGTTTTCGAGTTAACCGCCATGCCGATGCCGGAAGGGGAGACGAACTCGTTGGCCGCGGTGACGGATCCGGCTGTGGTGGGGAGGGTGAAGAAGTCGATGTCGTCGCGGACGTCAGCGTTCAACTTGTCCGTGGCAAGGCTGGGCAGTTCCCAGGTTCCGATGTTGTACATGGCCGCCTGCCCGGAGGTGAACTGGTTCTGCGCGTCGGAGTAGCCCTGGGCGGAGAAACCGTCCTGGAAGCACTTGGCCTTACCGAGCTCCGCCATCCAGGCAACGGTCTTCTGGCCGGCGGGGTCGGCAAACTTGGCTTCCCCCTTCTTCAGCTTCTGCACGAATTCAGGCCCGGCTTCCCGGAACGGCTGGTAGGCCACGTAGCGTTCCAGCGGCCACTGGTCCTGCCCGTCGATCGCGATGGGGGTGATGCCGGCATCCCGCAGGGCGGTGCACATCGCGGGGATGTCGTCGAGGGATCTTGGTACTGACACACCGGCCTTTTCCAGCAGTGCCTTGTTGTACCACATGAACTCCAGCTCAAACTGGAACGGGATCATGTACAGGGATCCGTCGTCGAAACGCTGGTAGTCCAGGGCACCGGGGCGGTAGTCGTCGTACACATCCAGGGTCTTCAGAAGCTTCTCGGCATCCACCATCTTGCCCTGCTTGGCCAACTGCTGGGCGAAGGGTGTCGCATCCGTATCGAACAATTCGGGAAGTTTGTTGGCTGCGGCCAGGGTTTCGAGTTTCTGGATATAGGAGGGCCGGTCGGGCGTGGTGATCAGGTTCAGCTCGAAGCCGGGGTGGTCCTTGGCATAGTCGTCAGCGAGCTTCTTCATGATGTTGATGACGGCGCCGTCGGCAGGGCGCGAAAGCAGCCAGGAGATTTCCCGGGGTTTGATTTCCCCGGTGGGGCTGACGTTGGAGGGGTCGTTGGTACTTCCGCCTCCACAGGCCGTCAGGGCCAGGAGGGCTGCGGTTGCGACGGCGGCGGCGCGAAACAGGTTCTTCATTGCGGTCATTTCCCTTGGTTGAACGGAGGATGAGGGAGATATTCAGTTGTCGGTGCGTTTGCGTATGTCGAGGTCTGCGATGGTGACGGAGCCTTCGCCGGCGAAGACGCCGATCCGTCCTGCCGGCAGGTCGTAAATCCTGGTGCTCAGCGCCACCTGCCGGTCCACGATGGCGACACACAGGTCCCCGTCGACGATGACTTCCAGGGTGTGCTTTCCGGGCCGGAGGTCGCAGGGGCGTTCGAGTTCGATTGCGAACGGAACGTCCCCGGAGACGTGCCATTGGGCGTCGCCGGTTACGGTCCGCGGCCAGCGGTCGAAGACCAGGCGTCCGCGTTTGGGTTCCAGGCGGAGGACGTAGGAGTGGTCCCCGTCAGCGCTGGACCGCAGCAGCAGCCCGCACTCGGTGGTGCCCTGCCCGATGTCCAGGACCGCCTTCGCATAGAACTGCGTGGGCAGATCCTCTTGGGAAACGACGGCGGCATAGCCGTCGGGCACGTCCAGCAAAGCGGGCAGCCCCGGGTTGAAGGTCACCGGAACCTCGTCCCAGAAGCTGTCGACGAGCTCGTCAGCGAAGCCGAACCCGAGTGTTCCGTCGGAGTTCTGCCGGGCCTCCAAGACTGCCATGGTGCCCGCCCATTGCCAGGCGCCGTCGTCGGAATTTCCTTCTTTGCTGGCGATCCAGCCGAAGAAGAACCTCCGCCCGTCGCGTTCTGCCGTTTTCGACGCGTAGAACGCGCGGCCGTCGATGGTGTCCCGGTCCGGTACGATCCACGGCCCGTCAGGGCTCTTGGCCATGCGGTACCTGGTGGTGAAGGTTTCGGAGAACTCGGAGTAGACCATGTACCACCACCCGCCCCAGGAGAACACGTCCGGGCATTCGTGGGTGATGTACCGGCGGGGGTCCCAGAAAGGATCCGTGTACTGCCAGTCCAGCAGGTCCCGGGAGACACACTGGGCAATGACGCCGCGGCGGCGCTCGGGTCCCTCGGAGTGCCGGGCAGCGAGGAGCATGCGCCACTGGCCGGCAGCCTGGTCGTGGAAAACGAAAGGGTCCCGCCAGTCACCGGACTCGTAGCCGGCGGGTGCACCGAAGGTAAGTTCCGGGTGCTTCACCCAGGTGCGCATTCCGTCGGTACTGGTGGCATGCATGACCAGCTGCAGCGGCAGCCCGTCCGGACCGAGGTTCTTCGGGTTCTGCCCGGTGTAGAACAGGTGGTGGACGCCTGATTCGTCCACCACGATGCTGCCTGTGTACGCGTTGAAGTCCAGGTCGTTTTCTGTTCCGTGGGGGAGGGACACCCCATGGTCCTGGAACTGGGTGAGGTCTTTGGTGGTGACGAGGTTCCAGGACGTTCCGGGCTTTGGCTCCGTGCGGACCTCGTGAAGGTAAAAGAGGCGGAACTCCCCGTCTTTTTGAAAAGGGATAAGGTCTCCCACCCATCCATCGGCGGGCTGGAAGAAGACTGGATAACTCATCGGCGTTGATGTCCCGTTCTGCTAAAGCGTTTGATCACCTCAAGGTAGAGGATGCAGGGCATCTTGATCAAGCGTTTTAGCGGAAAATTTTTGGGAGCCTGGATCAGGGCGATAAAACGCTTGACCAAACGCTGTTTGTGTCTCTACCTTTGGGGCCAAGCGATTTTCCGACGACGAGGTCACCCCTGAACCAATGAAGGTTCCACCCCTACACACAAAACTCAACTGAACTAATGCCCCGGCCGGCAAGGCCGCGGGCTCCTTTTACCCTTCACCCTTCACCGGGGGCCCGCCTTGGCAACCGGTCTTTCCCCGCTGGGGGATGCCCTGCGGGAACTGGCGCACGCCCTGGCACAGCCAACCCTTGAGAGGAATACCACCATGACACCTGACATTTCCCGGCGCCACGTCCTGCAAGGCACAGGCGCAGGAGCGTTGGCGCTGCTCATGAGTAGTGCAGGACCGGGAATGGCGAAAGCCCAGGAATCGCTGCGGGCGGTGTACCACATGACGCCGCCATCAGGTTGGCTGTGCGACCCGCAGCGCCCGGTGTATGTCAACGGCGCGTACCACCTGTACTACCTGCACTCTGCACAGAACAACGGCCACGGCGGCTGGGACCATGCCACAACCACGGACGGGGTGGCTTTTGTCCACCACGGAGTCGCGCTGCCGCTGCAGCCGGACTTTCCCGTCTGGTCGGGCTCGGCAGTCGTGGACACGGCGAATACCGCCGGCTTTGGTGCGGGAGCGGTCATCGCCCTTGCCACGCAGCCCACCGGCGGCATCCGCAAGTACCAGGAGCAGTATCTTTACTGGTCCACCGACGGCGGTTACACCTTCACGGCGCTCCCGGATCCAGTCATCGTGAACACAGACGGCCGGACCGCGACCACCACTGCAGAAATTGAGAACGCAGAGTGGTTCCGCGACCCGAAGGTCCATTGGGATGCTGCCCGGAGTGAATGGGTGTGCGTGATCGGGCGGGCACGGTATGCCGCCTTTTACACGTCGCGGAATTTGCGGGACTGGCATCTCAAACGGAACTTCGACTACCCGAACCACGCCCTGGGCGGGATCGAGTGCCCCGATCTCTACGAGATGACAGCGGACGACGGAACCAGGCATTGGGTGCTGGGTGCCAGCATGGACGCCTACAGCATTGGGCTGCCCATGACCTACGCCTACTGGACGGGCTCCTGGAACGGCGAAGAGTTCATTGCAGATAACCTCAACCCGCAGTGGCTTGACTGGGGCTGGGACTGGTACGGTGCTGTGACCTGGCCTGCGGCGGAGGCGCCCGAGCACCGGCGCTACGCGATCGGGTGGATGAACAACTGGAAGTATGCCGCCCGTGACGTGCCCACGGATGAATCCGACGGGTACAACGGCCAGAACTCGATCGTGCGCGAACTGCGCCTGGACCGTCAGCCCGGCGGGTGGTACAGCCTGCTCAGCACCCCCGTTGAGGCCCTCGGCAACCACGCCATTTCGACGACGGCGCTTCCGGACCGCACCGTGAACGGAAGTGCTGTGCTTCCATGGAGCGGCCGCGCTTACGAGCTGGAACTCGACATCTCCTGGGACGCGGGCACGAACGTCGGGGTATCCGTCGGACGCTCCGCAGACGGCACCCGCCATACGAACATTGGGAAGTACGGGGCGGAGCTGTACGTCGACCGGGCACCCTCGGACCTGGGCGGCTTTTCCCTGGTGCCCTTCACCCGTGCTGCGGCACCAATCGACCCCGCGGCGCGCTCGGTGCACCTGCGGGTTTTCGTGGACACGCAGAGCGTGGAAGTGTTCGTGAATGCCGGCCACACGGTGCTGTCGCAGCAAGTGCATTTCGCGCAGGGCGACAGCGGAATCTCTCTTTACACCGACGGCGGTCCCGCCACATTCTCCGGCATCACCATCCGGGAATTCACGTCCAGCTGACTGGTCCGCCTTGGGATCAGGCGGGAGCCAAGGGCGTGGGCCCTCGGCTCCCGTGCGAGTGGACCTGGCTGTGGACTAATGATGCGAATTGACGTTCCTCAACGTGTCGCTCTTGATCCATCCGGACCATTCGAGCCGGCCATGTCCCTTATCTACCGCGTACCTGATCTCGTGGTAAACCTCTTCGGGGCCGCGGCGGTCAAGCTTTCGGCTTACCCGGTCATAACTGTCTTTGACCTCGTAGCGGTCGCCGCGGTGCACATAGTGGGTGAAGTGGTCGTGGTCGCCCTCGTGAAGCTTTGTGTCGCGGCCGCGATCCTTTTCATAGCGCTTCTGCTTGATATGGACGACCTTTCTTCCGTCATCACATTTCACGCTGACTGGGAAGTTCACCCAATCGCCGCGGGCATCCTTTGGTAGGAGGGGCTTGACGGTACATCCCCGGTTCTTATCGTCATGGGCCGCGGCCGGGGCGGCCACTGCCACAAAACTCCCGATCAGACCCAATGACAGGACCGGAACCAGGGCGATCTTTGCCCGGACTGAACGTGATTTTGTTGTTGTAGTGCTGGACATTTTTTTGCTCCTGTAAGGATGCGATTTCCCATTGTGTAGGGTGCGGATTTCCTACTTTTGGACAGCGTCAGGCCGCGCACGCCTGACAGCGTGTGTGGTTGACCAGCGTGGCGGCCCGCAGCCTGCCCATCCCATTTTTGAAACAGCACGCCCCGGCTCAGCGGGGGGCTCGACCCCGGACCATCTGATTGTCGTGATCCGTGTTTCAATCCTGCGCGTGCGTTTATGCCCTGCGCTAGGGGAAAAGCTACCTAATCTTGAGGGGGTTTCCGGAGGGCACCTAATGCGGTGTTCTCCCCAGCTGGGTCCTGGGGAAGCGTGTCGATTCTGGTGCCTTGATCAACGCCAGCGACGCAGCTACAGAGTGGTCGGGCTTTTCCGGCGGCTTCGCATATGCCCGTAGGACAAGCAGGGACTTCGCGGCGAGTTCCACGGCGCCGCCCGCCTCCAGGATCCCCTGGTCCGCATGCTCGCCCGCCGTATCGATCATCTGCTCCCAGGCCGGTGAATATTCAGGGCTTGGCAGGGTGAAAAGTACGGACTCATCACCGGAATTGCAGTAGAGGAGGAAATTGTGGTCACTGATCACCCTGCCCCGGTGGTCCTTGCCCACTGCCTCCCCGTTGTAGAACACACCCAGGCTCGGGCCAGCGGGTTGTCCCAGTCCTCGGGAACCATGGGGGAAGCGTCCCTGTCCAGCCAGACGATATCCGGCAAGGGCTGGCCCAGGGTCCGCCGGACAGGCCGTCCTTCAAAGAACCTGTTGCGGCGGAAGGTGGGATGCTCCCGGCGCAGTGCGCTGACGGCGGCCAGGAACTCGTTGAGCGGCTGGTCGGCATCATCCCAATTGATCCAGGACAGCGGCGAGTCCTGGCAGTAGACGTTGTTGTTGCCCAGCTGGGTGCGGCCCAGCTCATCGCCGTGCGCCACCATGGGCACCCCCTGTGACAGGAGGAGGGTGGCCAGGAAGTTGCGTTGCTGGCGTGCCCGCAGGGCCAGGATCGCGGGATCGTCGGTGGGGCCTTCCACGCCGCAGTTCCACGAACGGTTGTGGGATTCGCCGTCGTTGTTGTTTTCTCCGTTGGCCTCGTTGTGTTTGGCGTTGTAGGACACCAGGTCGTGGAGGGTGAAACCGTCATGGGCCGTGACGAAGTTGATGGACGCCACCGGCCGGCGTCCCGAGCTTTCGTAGAGGTCCGAGGAACCGGCAAGCCGGGATGCGAACTCGCCAAGGGTAGCGGGGGCGCCGCGCCAGAAGTCGCGGACGGCGTCGCGGTACTTGCCGTTCCATTCCGTCCACAGGGGAGGAAAGTTGCCCACCTGGTAGCCGCCCGGGCCAACGTCCCACGGCTCGGCGATCAGCTTCACCTGCGAAACCACGGGATCCTGCTGCACAAGGTCGAAGAAGCTGGACAGCCGGTCCACTTCATAAAACTCCCGGGCCAGGGCTGATGCGAGGTCGAAGCGGAAACCGTCCACATGCATTTCCAGTACCCAGTACCGCAGCGAATCCATGAGCAACTGCAGCGCGTGCGGGTGGCGGACGTTGATGGTGTTCCCGGTGCCTGTGTAGTCCAGGTAGTGCTGCTTCCCGTGGTCCACCAGCCGGTAGTACGCCTGGTTGTCGATTCCCTTGAAGGAGAGGGTTGGGCCCAGGTGGTTCCCCTCGGCAGTGTGGTTGTAGACGACGTCGAGAATCACCTCGATGCCCGCAGAGTGGAGGGAGCGGACCATCGCCTTGAATTCCTGCACCTGCTGCCCCGGGCGGGAGCTGGAACTGTAGCTCTCGTGCGGTGCGAAAAAGCCGAGGGTGTTGTAGCCCCAGTAGTTGCTGAGGCCCCTGTCCTTGAGCACGCTGTCCTGCACGAAGTGGTGCACCGGCATCAATTCGATAGCCGTGACACCCAGCTTCTGCAGGTGCTCGATCACGGCCGGGTGGGCGATCCCGGCGTAAGTGCCGCGTTCCTCCTTCGGCACCTCGGGGTGGGTCATGGTCAGGCCTTTTACGTGCGCCTCGTAGATCAATGTGTCGTTATAGGGGATCTTTGGCGGACGGTCGTGCTGCCAGTCGAAGAACGGACTGATCACCACGGAGCGCATGGTGTTGTGTGCCGAGTCCGCGGCGTTGAACGACAGGGGGTCGCCAAAGTTGTAGGAGAACATGGGCTGTCCCCAGGTGATGTCCCCGCTGAGGGCTTTTGCGTAGGGGTCCATCAGGAGCTTGTTGGGGTTGCAGCGCAGGCCTTGCGATGGTTCGTAGGGACCGTCCACCCGGTAGCCGTACAGCTGGCCCGGGAGGACATGCGGCAGGTAGCAGTGCCAAACGAATCCGTCCACGGCCTCCAGCCGGATCCGCTGCTCAGTGCCGTCGTCATCAAACAGGCACAGGTGGACCGCGCTCGCCGCCTCGCTGAACACCGCGAAGTTCGTGCCGCTCCCGTCATAGGTGGCACCCAGCGGATAAGGGCTCCCCGTCCAGACTTCCATGTCCCGCCTCCGTCCCCGTGAAGAGAACACCATCCAACCACAGGGGTGAGACATCTGCGGGGAGGGCCGGCAGGCGGCTGGAAAGCAGGCCAGGGAAGGCGGACGTACGACGGCGGCTGCGCGCCGCCGTCGTAATCCTAGCCGCGGGTGATGGGAATTTTCCGCCGTGCGGAAGGATCCTGCTCGGGCAGGGGGACGCGGACCTCCAGGATGCCGTCCGTGTAGGTTGCCTTGACGTCGCCCTGGTCCGCTGCACCCGGGAGCGTGACCGCGCGGGAGAAGGTGCCGTAGCGGAATTCCGAGCGGTACCCCTCCTTGCCCGTGTGCTCCGACTTTTCCTCGTGCCGGACGGTGATCCGCAGTTGGTCGCCGGCCAGGGTGATATCCACGTCCTTATCCGGGTCGATGCCAGGTACTTCCGCCTTGATGACCAGGGTGCCGTTCTCCTTGTACTCCTCGGTCCGCAGCCAGGTGTCCAGGTCTCCTTCGAAGAAACGCCGAAGGGGTTCGGTGATGTCCGTTCCGGTGCGCCGGAGGATGCCATTGTTCATTGCGACTGCTCCTTTCGATGGATGTGGTCAGGCCGCGGACCGGTGCCTGGGCATCAGAGGCACCGGCCCGCGGTGGCGGCCCCTTGTAGCCAAGGTCCGCCCTCACCCGCTTCCGCGGCCCAGGCCGCGGTGCGGATGGTCTTAGCCCGCCTGCGGGCTTTGCTGCCGGCGGCGGGACAACTCCTCGCCGATCCGCTGAAGCAGGTCGGTTGCTGCGCTGGACCCGGCTGCCTCGCTGCCTGGTTCGAGGGCACGTTTCAAGCGGAGGAGGTTCGCCGTCGGCACCAGACGCAGGCCGTGGAAGGCGTGGAAAATCCTGCCCGAGGGCGTGGTGCCCAGCTCGATATCGGCTGGGATACTGGCATTGGCTTTCATGGTTCGTGCTCCCAATGACTGCCGGTTGGCCCACTGCTTTAGCCAGTCCTAGACTTACCCCTTTTTGCGTGCCGGATCACGCGGCGCGGGCAACATTTCTATTGCGGTTGCAGCCTCCTTTGTCATTGCCATGCTGCAGACTGTCCCTATGACTTTTGCGAACGTGGGAAGCCTCGGAACCAAGCCCGGCCACCGCGACGCCGTCGTGTCTATCCTGCTCCGGCCGATGCCGGGCCTGAAGGAGGCCGGCTGCCTGCTGTACGAGGTGGGCGTGAACGACGATGCCCCGGACACGGTGTTCGTAAGCGAACTGTGGGAGTCCCCCGAGGCGCACCGGGCTTCCCTCCAGCTGGACAGCGTGCGTGCTGCAATCGCCGAGGCCATGCCCCTGCTGACCGGCGAGATGGGCGGGAACCAGTTCACCGTGGTGGGGTCCCCGCTGCGGTAAACGGCTGTCACTGTTCTGTTGCAAGGATTCCAGGAAACAGGGTAAGGGAGACCCATGAAGCCACTGCCTGCACTTGAACTTGTTACCCGTTTTGAAGATGCCGAATGGCTGGACCCGGTGGCCAAGAGCGTCCGGAAAGCAGTGAAAAAGGTTATCCGGCCGAGGTGGGCCCGCGACATCCTGCACGGCGTGCCCGTGGGCCATCCGGTTCATCCGCTGGCGGTACAGGTGCCGATCGGGGCATGGATCTCGGCCGGTGTTCTGGATGCCCTTCCGGGCAGCGGGAAAGCCAGCAAGGTGCTGATCGGGGTGGGAACGCTGAGCGCTGTCCCTTCAGCCATTGCCGGGTTCACGGACTGGTCCCAGCTGCACCCCCAGCAGCAACGCGTGGGCCTGGTGCACGCCGCCGCAAACATCACTGCTACAGGTCTTTACACCCTGTCCCTGGTACAACGTGCCCGGGGCCGCCACACGAGTGGCAAGGTGCTTGCCTACCTCGGTCTCGCCACGGTCAGCGGCGGAGGCTTCCTGGGCGGGCACCTCACGTACCGTCAGGCGGCCGGCGTCAACCACAGCGAGGAGATTTGGCACCGGTTCCCGTCCGGCTGGCACCCCCTGGCGCAGCTTTCCGATCTGCCCGAGGGCACGCTTCACAAGCGCGACGTTGCCGGGCTGCCGCTGGTCGTGTTCCGTGAAGGGGACACGGTTGATGTGCTGTCGGACGTGTGCAGTCACCTGTCCGGGCCGCTACATGAGGGCAAGCTCAAAAACGGCAGCGCCAACGAACCATGCGTCGTCTGCCCGTGGCACCGAAGCACATTCTCATTGCGAACCGGCGAGGTGCAGGCTGGCCCTGCCACGTCCCGGCAGCCGCGCTTCGAAACCCGGGTCACCGGCGGGCTGGTGGAGGTTTGCCTGCCCGGTGCTGATGGTTGAACATAGGCACTTGGCTGCGGCGGGCCGCTTCTGGAAACCCCATGTCAGCTGGCAGGTGGGGTGGTTCCCAGTCGGGGTATTCGCTTGCCCTGCTCGAGTGCGGTCACCCATTCACCGCGGCGCAGTACCCCCGCCAGATTGAGTGCGGGATCCACCACGACGACGTCGGCGGGCATTCCTGCGCGCAGCTCGCCTGCCTGGGAGGACAGACCGAGGACCGCGGCCGGTACAGCGCTTGCGGCCAGGATGGCGTCCTGCAGGGGGACGCCTGCGGCGACGGTGGTGCGGACAACGTCCAGCAGGGTGGCGGTTCCGCCGGCGATGGCTCCGGTGCTGTCCACCCGGGCCACGCCATGGTCCACTGTGACGGCAAGCGAACCGAGCTGGTATGCCCCGTCCTGCAGGCCGGTGGCGGCCATGGAGTCGGTGACGAGTGCGATATTTTCGGCGCCGACCAGGTCGAAGACGAGCTTGACCGTTTCCGGTGCCAGGTGGACGCCGTCTGCTATCAGTTCCACAACGGCGTTGCCGGCGCGGGCAGCAGCGAGGCTTGCCGATACCGGGCCGGGGGAGCGGTGGTGGAGGCCGGGCATGGCGTTGAACAGGTGCGTAACGGTGGGCCGGAAGCGTCCGGTCGCGTTCGCGGGACCGGCCAGACCGGCGGCCGCCTGTTCCAGGAATTCGGCCGCCGCGGCGGCGTTGGCAGCGGTGTGTCCGAGGGATGGAATGATGCCGCGCGGCGCGAGCAGGTCCACCAGACGGGACGCGCCGGGAAGTTCCGCCGCCAGCGTCATGGAAACCAGGGAAGGCCCGGCGGCTTCAAGCAGTTCGGCCGCCAATGTGGTATCCGGTTGGAGGAGCAACGCCGGATCATGCGCGCCGCATTGCCCGGACGCGAGGAAGGGTCCTTCCAAATGGGAGCCGGCAATGAGGCCTTCCTCTGCGAGGACGCGCAGTACGCAGAGGTTCCGCACAAGGTTTTCCGGTGATCCGGTGACGAGGCTGGCCAGGAATGTGGTGGTTCCCCGGCTGTGCAGGTAGCGGGCCGCTGACCGGGCGCCGTCGGGGGATCCCTCTGAGAAGTCCGAGCCGTGCGCGCCGTGGCAGTGCAGGTCTACCAAACCGGGCAGCAGGATGTGTCCGGCGGCGCTGCCCTGAACGGCACCAACCGGTCCAGCCTCCCCACGAAAGTCCCGTGCGGGCTCACTTTCCCCGCGGAATTCCGGCGCCGGGCCCGCGTAGGTGATGACACCGCCGTCGATCACTACGATGCCGTCGGCGATGTCCATGCTTCCGGTGACGAGGCGGCCGTGGAGGACGGTTTCGTGGCTCATGCTTCCAGGCCTTCCGGTGTGTATGCCGCAGTTACTGCCGTAGCCATCGCGGCGGCCAGGGTGGGGTCCGCGGCAGGTGCCCGGTCCGTGCCGGACACTCCCTGGCGGGGCCTGGCGGAAGTGTGGACTGCGTGGACGCCGCTGTGGAGGAGCGACGGTACCAGCTCCAGGGTCACCCCGCCGCCAGCCATGACCTGGACCGACGGCGCGTGGGTGCGTCCGACGTCCACGAGCCGGGCGAGCATGCCAAGGCCCGTGGTGCAGTCCGGGCTGCCGCCGCTGGTAAGGACCCGGTTTACCCCCGCTTGTTCCACCCGGGCCAGGGCCTCGGCGGGGTCCACCCCCGCTGCGAGGACGGCGTCGAAGGCCCGGTGGAACGTCACTTCCGCGGACGGTTTGTGGCGTCGTGCCACTTCAGCGATGCGCCGGACGGCGGGGACGTCCGGTCCGCCGTCGGCCGCCAGCACGCCCACCACCACGCCTGCGGCGCCGGCGTCGATCGCCGCTGCCACGTCATGCTCGATTACTTCGAGCTCCCCGGCCGAGTAGGTGAAGTTGCCGGGCCGGGGCCGTACCAGGACATGTACAGGCAGGCCGACGCTGCAGGCCTGCTCTATCGTGCCGATGCTCGGCGTGATGCCTTCGGTCTCGGCCAGGGCTGCGCAGAGCTCCACGCGCGCGGCGCCGACGGCGGCAGCCAGCCGCACGCCGTCGGCGTCCTCCACGGCCAGTTCGAGCAGGGGCGCCGTGACAGCTGCCCCGGCTGCGCCCGGCCCGGCCCCGCCCGGTCCCGTGCTCAGAGTCCCTGCCATGCCGGCTTCCGGCCGAAGGCGTCCGTGTAGTAGTCGCGGTGCTTAAGCCGGGAGGCCGCGGCCTCGTCCACCAGGACGGACACGTGCGGGTGAAGCTGGAGCGCGGACGCCGGGCAGATCGCGGCGACCGGACCTTCCACGGCGGCCGCGATTGCTTCCGCTTTGGACTCTCCCATCGCGAGCAGCAGCAGGTGCCGGGCCTCGCGGATGGTGCCCAAACCCTGGGTGAGGACATGGTCCGGGACATCGTCCGCGGAGTCGAAGAAGCGGGCGTTGTCCTGCCGGGTCTGCCGGGTGAGCGTCTTGATGCGCGTGCGGGAGCCCAACGAGGACATTGGCTCGTTGAACCCCACGTGCCCGTCCGTGCCGATGCCCAGGATCTGGATGTCCACCCCGCCCGCTGCTGCGATCCGGCCCTCGTACCGGGCCGCTTCGGCTTCCGGGTCCTCCGCCATCCCGTCCAGCCCGTGCACCGCATCCGGAGCGAAGTCCACCCTGGCGGTGAACTCGTCACGGATCACCGAGTGGTAGGACTGCGGATGCGCCGGAGGCAACCCCACGTACTCGTCCAGGAGGAACGCCTGCGCCTGGGCGAAACTCAGGCCGCCGGTCCGGTGCCGCTCAATAAGCTCCTGGTACGTACCCAGAGGAGTGGAGCCGGTGGCCAGGCCCAGGACGGACGGGCCGCGGCGGACTTGTTCCTCGACGGTGTCCGCGGCCGTACGGGCCACATCGGCAGGAGCGGGAAGGATGATGATTTCCATGCGGAGATGCTTTCGGTTGGTAATTACAGGATCAAGACGACGGGCAAGGCCTACTTGGCAGCCTCGGTGTCCACCGTGACCTCGTCGTCCTCCCGGCCGGGGGTGCGGAGGTTCCAGCGCTTGATGACGAAGGAGAAAAGGAAGTAGTAAATCACCGCGTAGCCCAGCCCGATGGGGATGAGCAGCCAGCCGTTCTGCGATTTGCCGAAGTTGAGGACGAAGTCGATCAGGCCCGCCGAGAACGTAAAGCCGTGGTGGATGTCCAGGGCGTTGACCAGGGCCATGGATGTTCCGGTCAGGACGGCGTGGACGATGTACAGGGGGAAGGCCACGAACATGAACGCGTACTCAAGCGGTTCGGTGATGCCGGTGAAGAAGGCGGTAAGCGCGGTGGAGAGCATGATGCCGCCCACGATCTTCTTCTGTGAGGGCTTGGCGTGGCGCCACATGGCAAGGGCCGCCGCCGGCAAGCCGAACATCATGATGGGGAAGAAGCCCGTCATGAAGACGCCAGCCGCAGGGTCGCCGGCGAAGAAGCGGTTCAGGTCGCCGCGGACCAGCTGGCCGGAGGCGTCCGTGTAGTCGCCGATCAGGAACCACAGCCCCGAGTTGAGGATGTGGTGCAGGCCCGCGGGGAGGAGCATGCGGTTGGCGAAGCCGTAGATGCCGCCGCCAAGTTCCGGGTTCCCGGCCACGGCCTGGCCGGCCGCCGAGAGGCCGGCGTTGAAGAGCGGGTAGAAGAGGGCAAGGACGACGCCGGCAACCAGGCTGGTGACGGACGTCAGGATGGGCACCAGGCGGCGGCCGCTGAAGAAGCCCAGGAAGTCGGGCAGCTTGGTGCGGTAGAACCGTTGCCACAATACGGCGGAGAGCAGGCCCACCACGATGCCCGCGAGTACGCCGTAGTTGATGACGGCCTGCTTACCGGCCGGATCCACCTGCCCGGCCAGGACAAGCGGTGACATGGCCTTGAAGACACCGTCGATCACCATGTAGCCCACCACGGCTGCCAGAGCGGTGGAGCCGTCCGCCTTCTTGGCCCAGCCGATGGCGATGCCGACGGCGAAGATCAGCGGCAGCCAGGTGAACACTGCGTTGCCGGCAGCGGAGATGACGGCGGCGCCGCCTTCGAACCCGGGGATGGCGCCGAGCAGGTCGGGCTGGCCGATGCGTAGCAGCAGGCCCGCGGCGGGAAGGACGGCGATGGGAAGCATCAGGCAGCGGCCAAGCCGCTGGAGGGTTGCGAAGGCGCGGTTTGGCTTCTTCTCCGGAGCCAGGGCCGCGGTCTCGGATGTTGACATGGGTACACCTCTGCGGGTTGGGGATGGGGGCTTGTGAAGAGACGGTTCCAGCCGGTACTGTCTGGTTATGACCAGTTCAGTGTGATTCATCCCACGACCGGCTGTCAAGGTCAGGGGCAACACGCTCCGGGCTGTTGGTTCGAAGCGGAGAAAGCCAGAATTGGTCGCACCGGTCCGCCGGTCCGGTGCCGAAGAAGTGCTCCCAGCGGGCACCGTCAGAAAGGGCAGCCATGTCCAAAGCAGAAAAGATCATTGAAGGCCTGGGCGGAGCCGCGAACATCGTCGAGGTGGAAGCCTGCATCACCCGACTTCGCACCGAGGTGAAGGATGGTTCGCTGGTGAACGAAGCGTCGCTGAAGGCCGCCGGAGCCCATGGCGTGCTCGCTGCCGGGACGGCCGTCCAGGTGATTGTCGGGCCCGAGGCAGACGCCCTGGCCGAAGACATCGAGGACCTCCTCTAGTGGCGGAGTCCCTGGTTGTCCTTGCTCCCATCAGTGGAGCAGTGGTGCCGCTGTCCGATGTTCCCGATCCAGTGTTCGCAGGACAGATGGTGGGTTCCGGTGCGGCCGTTGAGCCGCCGGCCGGCGGGACGTTCGAGGTCGTGTCCCCGCTTTCGGGGAAAGTGGTCAAGCTCCTGCCGCACGCCTTTGTGGTGGTGGGGGAGTCAGGCCGCGGTGTGCTGACCCACGTGGGCATCGACACCGTGAAGCTCAAGGGCGACGGCTTCAAGCTGCTGATCGCCCAGGGCGACACCGTCATTGCCGGGGAGCCCATCATGCATGTGGACCCGGCCCCCGCCCTGGCCGCCGGCTACTCGATGGTGAGTCCCGTCGTCGTACTCGACACCAAGCCGGACACGGCAACACTGCTGGCGGACGGCGCCGTAGCCGCGGGCGCCACCCTGTTCGCGCTGGACTGACCGCCGCGGGAATGGCGTGCTGCTGGGGTGGTTCCCGGCAGTAAGGCCTAGAGCCGGACTTCCATGTTGAGGGAATAGCGGTCGGACCGGTACCACGAGCGTGAGTGCTCGATGGCCAAGGCGCCTGAGTAGGAAACCCGGTCAAAGGCCAGGACCGGCGCTCCGGTTCCGGTTCCGAGGAGCGCCCCCACGTCGGCGGGGGCGCCCTCGGACCGGACGCTTTGCCGTGCGCGGTCGATCTGGTGGCCGAACTGGCCGGCCAGTGCCTTGTACACGGAGCCTGTCAGGTCGATGTCCAGCAGCCCGGCGGCGTGCTGGGGGTTGTACCAGGCATCGTCGACGCTGACCGGGCGGCCGTCGGCCAGGCGGAGCCGGCGCAGGTGGATGGCCTCTGATCCCCGGGGCAGGCTGAGCGCCTCCGCTGTGTCGTTCGGTGCGGAGGCCGACTCCGCCACCAGCACCACGGTGCTGGGGGCGTGGCCCATCGCCTCCATTTCCTGGGTGAACGAAGCCAGGTGCAGCGTGGACTGGACCGGGGAGTCGGCCACGAAGGTGCCTTTCGCCGGAACCCGGACCAGGTGCCCCTCGTTGACCAGGCGGCCGATCGCGGCCCGGACAGTGATGCGGCTGACGCCGTAGGAGTCCATGAGCGTCCGCTCGCTGGGGAGCCGTGCGCCGGGGCCCAGTTCCTCCTTGGCCAGCCGCAGGATGATCAGCCGGAGCTGCTCATGCTTGGGGACCTGCGAGTTGTTGATGGCCGCCCTCGCTGTGCCGGTAGGTGTGGCGGACAATGTTGCCCCTCTTGGTCTGTGGAGCGGTCCGGTGCGGACCACTACTCGGATTATTCCACAAGGTGCACTTGGTGTCCGGACCCTTTACGCTGGGAACCCTAAGCATGCTTGCTATTTCGAAAGGATCGTTTTCATGCGGAAAGTTCCGGCGCTTGGATTGATGACTGCGGCGATGCTGGCCCTGGCCGGCTGCACGGGCGGAGGCGGCGGGGCCGCCAGCCCCGCCGCCACCGCAACGGCCTCCGCTACCGGGGATGGCAAGGTGTACACCGAGGATGAGCTGCGCAGCCTGATTTCCGGCAAGGCTGACACAGACGGAAACGAGCTGAAGCTCTACTCGAAGGAGCAGGTGGACCAGGGCGGGAACATCGCAAACCTGCTGCTGAGCGCCGCGTCCATGAACCCTGAAGACTGCAAGGACATTGCCACCGCCGGCCTGCTGGACACCGTGGAGAATGGCGAGGTCGCCGTCGCGGTCTCCGAAGGAAACCAGCCCCGCACACTCTCCGCGCAATCCAGCGGTGAAGGCGAGGATGCCGAGCGGGTGCTCACCGACATCAAGGGAAAGATGGGCCGGTGCGCCACCTTCACGGTTGAGGCCCTGGGCCAGAGCTATGAAGTCTCCAGTGAGGAACTGCAGGCCCGGACTGACGCCGAGGAAACCTTTGCCACCCTCAGCACCCGCGGCGGCGAGAACCAGCAAAAGCTGATGCAGGTGTCCGCTGCCGAGGAGAGGCTGCTGGTGGTGGCGACGAAGAGCGGCTCCGATCTGGGCGACGCGGACCGGAAGGAACTTGAGGACCTCATCAATGAGGTGCTTCGGCAGGCGGACGACGGCGGCGCCACCTCCAGCCCGACGTCAACCTCCACAGCCACTTCCACGGGCACGGCCTCGCCGCGCGATACAGCGTCACCGACGGCTACGGAAACCGACGACACCGCGACGTCGACGGCTTCGCCGACCGAGTCACGCTGATTGCAGCGAGCAGGGCGGGCAGGACCGGATGGTCCTGCCCGCCCTCGCTGTAGATGCCGAGCGTCGGGTTCAGTCCGGGCTGTTGCCTGTTCCCACCCGCTCCGCCTTGCTCATCTGGAACTGTGGGATTTCCTGCGGATTGGGCCCGCCCCGGAACTTGGGTGAGGGGCCCTGCCCTTCGCTGAGCCGCTGCATTTCCTGGTCTTCGAAGACTTCTTCCTTGCCCAGCATGATGGCCGAGTCATGGTTGGTGATCTCGCCCTTGAAGGCGCGCAGCATCACGCTGCGGTCGAATTGGCCCTCCCACTTGGACACGACGAACGTTGCGACGCAGTTGCCCAGCAGGTTCACCACCACCCGCATGGAGTCCATGAGCCGATCGGCACCGAGGAGGAGCGCCACGCCGGCAACCGGGAAGATGCCCAGGGCGGCGGCGGTTGCCGAGAGGGCAAGGAAGGAGGATCCCGGAACCCCGGCCATGCCCTTGGACGTGAGCAGCAGGATCCCGAGGGCGGCCAGCTGCTGGCCGAGGTCCAGGTTGTGGCCGAAGGCCTGGGCGAGGAACAGCAGGGAGATGGACAGGTAGATTGCCGCGCCGTCCAGGTTGAAGGAGTATCCGGTGGGAACCACCAGGCCGGTGGTGGCGCGGGAGCAGCCGGCGTTGGTCAGCTTGGTCATGATGCGGGGCATGACCGCCTCGGTGGACGCGGTTCCGAGGGCCAGCAGGAACTCTTCCCGCGTGTACTTCAGGAACTGCCAGAGCGGAACGCGTGCGGTGGCCCAGGCCACGATGAACAGGAGGCCAATGAAGACGACGGCGGCTCCGTAGCAGGCGGCGATCAGGAGCGCGTAGGTGCTGAGCGTGTCCAGTCCGTACTGGCCGATGATGAACGCCATGGCTCCGAAGGCGCCGATGGGGGCCATTTTCATGATCCAGGACATGATCTTGAAAATGAGCTCCAGGACGGTTTCCATGAGGCTGATGACGGGCATGCACTTGTCGCGTCCGATGACCACGATCGCTGCGCCGAAGAACACGGAGAAGAACAGCACCTGCAGGAGGCTGTTGTTGGCGAATGCCCCGATGACGCTTGCCGGGATGACATCCAGGATGAAGGATGCGGCATCCTTGGGTGCGCCTGCTCCGGTCTTGGCATCCAGGTCCGCCTGGGAGAGTGTTGCGGGATCGATGTTCAAACCTGCGCCGGGTTGGACGATGTTGGCCACCACCAGCCCGAACACGAGGGCGAACGAAGTTGCCGCTGTGAAGTAGACCAGGGCCTTGACCCCAACCCGTCCCACCGCCTTGACGTCGCCTACGGCTGAAATTCCGGTGACGATCACCAGGAAGATCAGCGGCGCGATGATCATCTTGATGAGTTTGATGAAGCCATCTCCGAGCGGCCTCAGTTGGGAGCCGAGGTCCGGCCAGAAATGCCCCAGAAGGACACCTGCCACGACGGCGATCAGAATCTGGAAGAACAGCGACTGGTACAGCCGTTTCTTCTTCGCGGGCACCGAACTCGCCTTCAGTGCCTCAGGGTTTGGGATCTTCATTGACCTTTGCCTATCAATCGGGGAACGTCCCGCCATGCGGGCCTAAGCCCAAGGTAATCCCGCTCACACTTCTTCCGCAAGAGGAAATTGTATTTCCACTATGCGAAAGTGCTAATTCTTCTTTGTGACTGTTTTGCTTGAGGCGCTCTCCGCCTGGCGCTC
This sequence comes from Arthrobacter sp. K4-10C, assembly GCF_059090085.1. Classification (NCBI taxonomy): domain Bacteria; kingdom Bacillati; phylum Actinomycetota; class Actinomycetes; order Micrococcales; family Micrococcaceae; genus Arthrobacter; species Arthrobacter sp. K4-10C. Next base: position 229,290 of record NZ_JBNHFI010000008.1, read on the forward strand.
CTGGATCTGCTCCGTAACCTGGCCCAGCCGTTTGGCGAGTTCCGGCGCCGGTACGGAGGCGTCCACCTTCACGAAGTCCTTGTATTCCGGCAGTTGCAGGTAGGCATCCCGGAACGCGATGAGATCCTCCAGCGTTTCGTCGTCTGTTCCGCGGGCAACAATCCGCCGGTGCGCCTCGCCCGGATCAATATCCAGGTGAACCACCGCGTCCGGGGCAGGAAGCGCTTTGAGGAGCCAGGGCAGGAAGCGGCCGCGGGGCAGTCCTTTGGCAGTGCGCAGGGCAAGCTGGCAGTACAGGTGGCGGTCCATCAGCACCAGCCCTTCCAAGCGGCTCGCGCGCAGGTGGGAGGCCAATACATTCCACACACGGAAGGTGGTTTCCACGGCGTCCGCCAGGCGGTGGGGCAGCCGGATCCCCGCCCTGGCGGCCAGGATGGACATGCTGCGCCGGCCGGCGTGGTTGTTCAGCAGCAGGGCCTTGCCGCCGCGCGCCTGCATGGCTGATACCAGGGCGCGGGCCGCCGTGGACTTCCCGGAACCGTCGATCCCGGTAAGGACAATGATCACGTGGCCTCCTTCAGCAAGGGGTTTAACGCCCGAGGTTCCCGCAAAGTCCCGGTTGAGGGGGAAATCACAGCTAACCGGGCGGTTTTCACCGGTTGCGCCGGCCATCACAGGTTCCCCGCTTCCAAGCGATCAGCCCGCTGAAACCGTAGGCTGGAAAGCGGCCGGGCCAGCCCGGCCGGAAGCAGCCACTTCCTCCAAGGTGAAAGGCAGCACCATGACCACATCGAATGACGAGCCCCTGAACGACGCAGACCTTCGCGGCCCCGGCGATCCTGACGAAGCCCGGACCGGCGCCGGTGAAGCGAAGGAGGCTCCGCAAAGCGGCCAGCATCCTGAGCTTCCCAACGCAGCCAACATCCGCGAGGAGCAGCAGGCCCATGCGGGCGGTACCGTGCCGGCATCGTATGTCGGCAGCGGCGGGCCGGGCCAGGAGCACAAGCCCGAGGAAGCCCTCCAGGAGCCCGGAACCTGGGACGACGAAGTCTGACGTGATCACCCGTGCCGACGTCGACCAGGCTGCGGACCGGACCGCGGGCCTCACCCGCCTGACTCCCGTGATGGAAGCTGACCGGGATGCATTCCCAGGCCCGGTCTGGCTCAAGTGCGAGTTCATGCAGCACACCGGGACCTTCAAGGCGCGGGGTGCTTTGAACCGGATCCTGGCAAGCAAGGAACGCGGCGAACTGCGGCCGGACGTGGGGGTAGTGGTGGCTTCCGGCGGGAACGCCGGCCTCGCCAACGCCTATGCGGCGGCCCGGCTTGGCGTCCCCGCCACGGTATTCGTTCCCGCCGCCGCACCCGAAGTCAAAGTCAGAAAGCTCAAGGCCATCGGCGCAACCGTGGTGCAGGGCGGCGCGGAATACGCCGAGGCGTACCAGGCGGCCGTGGCCCACGCCCGGGAAACCGGCGCGGTGTACTGCCACGCCTACGACCAGCCCGAAATCGCGGCCGGTGCAGGAACCGTTGGCTCCGAGTTGCTGGAGCAGGTCCCGGGCGTGGACACCGTCCTGGTTGCCGTCGGCGGAGGCGGACTGATGGCAGGCATCGCTGCCGCCGTGGAAGGCCATGCAGAAGTTGTGGCCGTGGAACCGGAAAGCGCACCCACCCTTCATGCGGCCCTCGCAGCGGGAGAACCTGTTGACGTGGCGGTGTCCGGCGTCGCGGCGGACTCGCTGGGCGCCCGCCGCATCGGTGACATCGGCTTCTCCCTGGCGGTCCGCACCGGCGTCGAAAGCGTCCTGGTGTCCGATGACGACATCATTCAAGCACGCACGAAGCTCTGGAGTACGTACCGGATGGCCGTGGAGCACGGTGCCGCGGCCGCCTATGCTGCCCTCACGAGCGGCGCCTTCGTGCCGCACCCGGACCAGCGCGTGGCTGTGATCCTCTGCGGAGCCAACACCGACCCGGCCACCCTGTAGCCCAGGAGGCCCGGACCGGGTCCGCGGCGGATGCTTAGCTGCAGAACTCCCTGTAGCTGTTGCTGGCCTGCTCGTAACCTGCCTGGAGTTCGGTGAGCTTGGCTTCGTCCGGCGTCTCCTTCGCCTGCTCGTCCGTGTACTCGAGGATCGACTCGAGCGCGGGCTTCAGGTCGTCGGAAGCGACCGCGTGGATGGGGCGGATCTGGTTTGCCAGCCGGTTCATGCCCGTCTTGCCGGCGTTGTTGGCAGGGTTCGACACAACGGACTGGATCCGCTCGCAGGTCTCAGCGGTGGACAGTTGGTGGGAGGCGGAGCAGGCTGTAGCCGAAGCAACCAGGCCGGCGGCGAACAGGACTGTGGCGAATTTCTTCATGGATCCCTCAGTAGTCGTTTGAGGTTTCGATTGTAAGCAGATTGGGGGCTCCGATGCCTTGGCCGGCCCCTCTGCCGGCACTTAAACTGGCTGTACCATCGTGCGGAGCTGCCGCAGAGGGCCCCGCGCATCATCCAAATCCAGGAAGCATTATGCGCCGAACAGTACAACGCCGTGCAGTCATCGGGTTCATCGCTTTAATGGCCCTCATCCTTCCCACAGCCGTTCCCGCCACCGCCGGGGAGTCCCCGGCGAACGGCGTCATAGTGCTCGACGGCGCCACCTCCGCCGAGGGTATCGCGGCCGGGCGCGGGACCACTTTCTATGCCGGGGAGCTGATGACCGGCGACATCTTCAAGGGGGACATCCGGGAGGGTAAGGCCACTCGGTTCATTGATGCACCCGCGGATCGGCGGGCTGCGGGAATGAAGTTCGATGCCCGCAACAACCTGTTGTTCGTTGCCGGCGGCGAAACCGGGAAGGCCTTCGTCTACAACACTAAGTCCAGGGAAGCCGTGGGTGCTTTCGACCTTGCGCCGGGCTTCATCAATGACGTCACCCTCACCGAGGACGGGGCCTGGTTCACCAACTCGGCCCGCGGGGAGCTCTACCGCTTGAAGGTGAGCTGGGACGGCAAGCGGGGATACGTGAAAACGTTGCCCTTGATTGGACCGGCCGGTGGCATAACCGGGGCATTCAATGTGAACGGCATTGCTTCCGTCAAAGACGGCCGGGTGCTGATTGTTGCGCACTCGAATGACAAGGCCCTTTACACGGTCAACCCAAAGAGCGGAGAAAGCGCGCTCATTCGGGGTGTGAGTGTGCCCAACGTTGACGGCATTGTGGTCCGCGGCAAGACGGTGTGGGCGGTCCAGAATTTCCTGAACCAAATCAGCCGGATCAAGCTCAGCCATGATCTGTCCTCGGGCGCTGTCCGGGACGTCATCACGAGCCCGAACTTCAATATCCCCACGACGGCTGCACTGTTCGGAAACACGCTCGCGGTGGTGAACGCGCAGTTCAACCAACTGCCACCCACACCCCACGAAGTGGTGCTGGTTCCCGCGCGGCAGCACGGCCACGATCACGAGGACGATCGCGACCACTAACCGCATCCGACTGGCAGCAGACGCACCGGAACCGAAGTTCGGCGACGCCTGCTGCCAGCCCAGGTTTGCGCGGAGGCGGGTCAGATGGTCCGCGGGGCCTCGGCCAGGTTTTCCTTCAGCTCGGCCGCGTTCTGCCGCACCACATATGCCGGGCGGTCACGTTCCACACGCCAGCTCTCCTCCAGCAGCCCGATATTGACGGTGTCGAAGCCGAACTCGTCATACAGCCGGGTCACCAGTTCGGCGGCTTCCGGATAATCGCTGGCCGTTGCCAGGGCCCGGCGGTTCTCGGAACCCGTGGGAGTGCCATCGGTGGTGATCTGCGACGCCATGATGTGGTTGAAGCCCTTGGCCACCTTGGATTCCGGCAGGTGTTCCTGGAGCAGCCCGGACGTGGTGGCCTCGCCGTTATCCAGGGCCGGGATGCGGCCGTCCCGCTCCCAATAGTAGTTGTTCGTGTCGATGACGATCTTGCCGGCCAGCGGCTCCACCGGGACGTCCTTGTAGTTCTTCAGCGGGACACTGACCACGGCGAAGTCGCCGGCTGCTGCTGCCTCTGCCGCGGTAGCCGCCCGTGCCTTCGGCCCGAGTTCCGCCACCAGGCCCGCCAGTGTCCCGGGCCCGCGGGAGTTGCTGATAACTACGTCGTAGCCCAGCTCCACCGCCTTCCGGGCAACCTGGCTTCCAATGTGTCCTGCACCGATGATTCCGATTGTTGTCATATCCCCGGCAACAGCGGCTTCCGCGGGGATATTTCAGCCGGTTTTCGGGAATAAACAGCGGTCCCGGCGGCTACTTTCCGAGATACCGTCCGGGCCGGTGGTTCAGTGCGAGGATGAGGTTCAGCAGGGTGGCGCCCACGGCGGACAGCAGCACCGTCAACGGTGCCACCAGCGCCAGGGCCGCGAGCACGATGGCCACATCGAGCACCATCTGCACATACCCGGCGCGCCACTTCAGTTTCTCCTGGAGCAGCAGGGCCAGGATGCTGAAGCCGCCCAGGCTGGACTTGTGCCGGAACAGGATGAGCAGCCCGACGCCGGCCAGCAGGTTTCCGCCCAGCACGCCGTAGGCGGGATCAATCTCCAGCGGCCCCAGCGCCCACGGGTGCAGGCTGGCCATAGCCGAGACCACGGCCACGGCCACACCGGTGCGCAGCGCGAAGTTCCAGCCCTTCTTCCAGACCGCCAGGCCAAAAAAGGGCACGTTCACCCCGAAGAAGATGACACCGAACGGCAGCGGCAGGGTGTAGCTGAGCAGCAGCGCCAAGCCCGCCGTCCCGCCGGTGACGGCCTCGCTTGACTTGAGCAGGTACAGGCCCAGCGAAGCGGCGAATGTTCCGGTGAGGATTCCCAGGACATCCTCGAGCAGGGAATGACGGACTGCCGACGGCGGCGCGGCGGGTGCCGTCGTCGCGGTTCCTTGCACCGTGCTTCCGGCAGAGGCGGCGGGTTTGGGAATGATGGCCGTACTCACTGGGGAGCAAACCTTCCGCGGTCCGAAAGGACCGCCAGCACGCGGTCATTCGTTTCCTTGTCCGCCAAGGTGATGCGGACGCCGTCGCCCGCGTAGCCACGGGCGAGGATATCCGCCTCGGCCAGTGCGCCCAGCAACTGTTCGCGCAGCTCATCTGATGCTCGGAGCCAGTAGAAGTTGGCCTGGCTGTCCGGGACGTCCCAGCCGAACCCGCGGAGGGCGCCGATGACACGGGTGCGCTCCTCGGCCACCGCACCGGTCCGCGCAGCAATTTCTTCACCGGCTGCCAGCGATGCCACGGCCGCGGCCTGGGCCATCCGGTTGACTCCGAAGGGAATGGCCGTGCGGCGGAGCCCGTCAGCCAGGACGGGACGGGCAATGGCGTAGCCGATCCGAAGGCCGGCGAGCCCGTACGCCTTCGAGAAGGTGCGCAGGATGCACAGGTTGGGGTACCGCCGGTAGAACTCCAGTGAAACCAGGCCGGGTGCACGCTGGTATTCGATGTACGCTTCGTCCAGCACCACAAGGACCCGGGACGGCACGGCCTGGAGGAACTTCTCCAGTGCGTCAGCGCCAATGGATACGCCCGTGGGATTGTTGGGGGAGCACAGGATCACCAGACGGGTGCGGCCAGTGATGGCCGCGGCCATGGCGGTGAGGTCGTGCTGCTCGTTGTCCAGCAGCGGGACCGGGACAGGCGCGGCGCCGGCCACGTTGACCAGGATGGGATACGCCTCGAAGGACCGCCAGGCAAAGACCACCTCGTCCCCGGCATCGCAGACGGCGTGGATGATCTGCTGCAGCACGCCGGAACTGCCGGGGCCGGCCGCGATCTCGTCTGCTGAAACCCCATGGTGGAGGGCGATGGCCTCCCGAACATCAACCACGCCCATGTTGGGGTACCGGTGGATCCGGCCGGCTTCCGCGGCAACAACCCCGACGACGGACGGCAGCGGAGCGAAGTGGCTTTCGTTCGAAGCCAGGGCGGCTGTCAATTCCGATTCGGCGCTCTTACCGGCAACGTAAGCGGGAAGGTTCGCGACGGCGGCGCGCAGCGCGGGTGCGGCCGCTTCGGGAAGGATGCTGGTCATACAGGCATCGTGGGGCAGTGGCGCAGCTTTGCGCAACACGCTCCCTTCCAGCAGGACAGATCCGGGACTGAAGCGGGAATGAAGTGTCAAAATGCTCAGTATGCACCTCATTGATGCTCTGGACGCCGAGATCCTCCTCACACTCGACCAGGATCCGCAGGCAACAGTCCTGTCCCTGTCCCGAACACTCGGGGTTGCCCGCAATACCGTCCATGCACGGCTGCGGCGCCTGGTGAACGACGGGAGCCTGGCGCCGTTCAGCCAGCGGGTCCGGACGCAGGCGCTGGGGCTTCCGCTTATCGCCTTCATCTCGATCTCCATCAGCCAGTCCGCCAGTGACGAGGCAATGGCCGCGCTGCGGACCATCCCGGAAATCATCGAAATGCATGCCACCACCGGTGACGCCGACCTGCTGGCCAAGGTGGCCGCGAAGGACCCGGCCGACCTCCACCGGGTGACCAACGCGATGCTGGCGATTGCCGGCGTCGTCCGCACCAGCACGGCCATGTCCCTGGTGGAGGTCATGCCCACGCGGACCGTGCCGCTGTTGAAGGCGGCGGCAGGACGGAAGTAGGCGCTGGAAGCCTAACAGGCACGTAAGGGAACAATTTCTCCCAAAAAGTACCGGAACAGCCCTTGACCCGCCGCCCGAACCGCTGATAAACGTTAAGGGCAGAAAGCGTTTTCCGCGCACTCCACCCCTCCGGTTCGCCAATGGCGGAGCGGTGTTCGGTGAGCTGGTGAAACGTTCCAAACTGTCGTGCGGCAGACTCAGTTGCCGCCGCATCAAAGGAGATGTTCTCTTGGCTATTCCCACTTGTTCCCGCAAATCCCGCGCCGGCCGCGCCTGGAAAGCAGCCCCGCTGGCCGCAGCCGCCTCGGTGACAGCTGCAGCGCTTGCCTTCACCGGGGTCCCGCTCGCCCAGGCAGACCCCGGGGAGGCGAATCCGGGCCAGGCGAACGCCGCCGCCGGCAAAGCCGACCTCAAGCGCCAGGTTGAAAACCTGGACCGCGCCCCCGTGGCGGTGCTGACGGACCAGGGCGTCACGCTGGGCTGGCGGATGCTGGGCCTGGACCAGGACAGCATTGGGTTCCACGTGATCCGCGACGGCGTCCAGATTACGGAAGAGCCCATTCGCAACACCACCACCTACAGTGACCCTGCAGGCACGGCGGACTCCAAGTACGTCATCAAGACCGTGGGCAACGGAAATGGGCAGGACAAGCTCAGCGCCGGGTTCACCCCGCTGAAGCAAAACTACCTGGCCATCAAGCTGGACAAGCCCGCAGACGGTGTGGCCAAGGACGGCAAGCCCTACACCTATACGGCCAACGACGCGACGGTCGCGGACCTGGACGGTGACGGCAGCTATGAGATCATCCAGCTCTGGAACCCCTCCAACGCGCAGGACAACTCAAAGTCCGGCTACACCGGCAACGTGTATGTTGACGCCTACAAGATGGACGGCACCAAGCTCTGGCGCATCGACCTGGGACACAACATCCGCGCCGGCGCCCACTACACCCAGTTGCTGGCCTACGACTTCGACGGCGACGGCAAGGCCGAGGTCTCCTTCAAGACCGCCGACGGCACCAAGGACGCCGCCGGAACGGTCATCGGTGACGCAGCCGCCGACCACCGCAACAGCGGCGGCTACATCCTGTCCGGTCCCGAATACCTCACCGTGTTCAACGGCGCCACCGGCACCATCATGGACACCGTTGCCTACGACCCGCCCCGCGGCAACGTGTCCGCCTGGGGCGACGGCTACGGCAACCGCGTGGACCGCTTCCTGGCCGCCGTCGCGTACCTCGACGGTGAAAAGCCCTCGCTGATGTTCAGCCGCGGCTACTACACCCGCACCGTCCTGGTCACGTACGACCTGGTGGACGGCAAGCTGGCGAAGCGCTGGAGCTTCGACTCCGATGTCGCCGGCAAGGAATACGCAGGCCAGGGCAACCACAACCTCTCCGTGGCGGACGTGGACCAGGACGGCAAGGACGAATTCGTGTTCGGCTCCATGACCATCGATGACAATGGTGCCCCGCTCTACAACACCAGGCTGGGACACGGCGACGCGGTCCACACCAGCGACCTCGACCCCTCCCGGCCCGGGCTGGAAACCTTCGCCGTACATGAAAGCATGTCCGCCAGCGGCAACCGCGGGGCCACCTTCCGCGACTCCGCCACCGGTGAAGTCCTCTGGAGCATTCCCGCCACCCGGGACACCGGCCGCGGCGCCACCGGCGACGTCGATCCCCGCTTCCCGGGCTCAGAGAGCTGGGCCGTGGGCGGCGACGCTGCCTGGAACTCACCCGTTGGTTCCCTGATGTCGGCAAAGGGGGAGAAGATTTCCGGCAAGATCCCCGCAGCCAACTTCATGGCATGGTGGGACGGCGACCTGCTCCGCGAGGTGGTGGACCACGATTTCGACGCCGTTGCCGGCGTGGGCGTGCCCACCATCTCCAAGTGGAACTGGGAAACCGAATCCAGCGACCGGCTGCTGACCGCCACCGGTGCCCGTACCAACAACCACACCAAAGGCAACCCGTCGCTGCAGGCGGACCTGCTGGGCGACTGGCGCGAAGAACTCGCGTACCCGTCGTCGGACAGCACGGAACTGCGGATCTACACCAGCACATCGCCCACCGAGGTCCGGCTCCGCACCCTGATGCACGACACCGTCTACCGGACCGCCGTTGCCCGCGAGAACGTGGCCTACAACCAGCCGCCGCACCCGGGCTTCTTCATCGGGGAGGGCATGGAAACCCCGGCCAAGCCGAACGTCACCTACACCGGCGCGGACAAGTAGCGCCGGCAGTACAACATAAAGGACGGCAAAGCACCGCCCGCCTCGGGGGAGAGGCGGGCGGTGCTCGTGCGGCCAGCCCCGTTTAGCAGGCTCACCGGACCGCTGCGGGCGCCGGGGAAGACCCCGGCGCCCGCGCAATCAGGCAGTGTCAGTGCTGGCCGAGGTTGCCGCCCACGGGCGGCAGGCCGCCGTCGGGACGGCGATCATCTTCGCGGCGCTCGCCGGCGCTCAGGTTCTCGCCCTCCACCGTCTCGTCGGACTCTCCCGTGGTGTCCACCAGGCCGTTCGTCTGGTCGAAAGCGTGCCCGATCCTGTCATCACCCAGGTCGGCGACTGAGCCGGTGGAGCCGGCTGCCGCCGTCGTGCCGGCTGTTGCAGTGCCCGCTGTTGCGGCGCCTGTAGTGGTGGTGCCTGTCTCGGTGGTGTCGGTCGGGATTGGCGTGACGGTGACAGGCTCCCCGGGAACTGTTGGAGTTACCGTTTCGTCGGCGCCTTCGGTGGTTCCCTTGTTGCCGCCGGCAGCCATGGCGGCAGCGGCACCGGCGGCTGCAGCAACACCGAGGCCGGCGGCCATCTTGCCCGAAACGCCTGCCTTGCCGGAGTCGCCCCGGGATGCGGCGGCGTCCTCCACGCCCGGTGTTCCCGCCGTGGCGCCCGGGTTAACGGTGCCGCGCCAGGCTCCGCTGGCGTAGCCCTCGTCCTCAATGAATTCCTTGAACCGCTGCAGGTCGGCCTCGGCCTGCCGGTCAATTACGTTGAGCTTGTCGCCCACCTTCTCGATCAGTCCTTCGGGCTCGTATTCGAGCGTCAGCTGCACGGAGGTCTGCCCGCCGCCGATGTCCTCGAACTCCACAACGCCCGCGTTCGTGGCGCCTTCGGTGGCTGCCCAGGCCACCTTGCGGTCCGGAACCTGCTCCAGGATCTTCGCTTCCCACTGCCGGCGGATGCCGCCGATCTCGGCCACCCATTCCAGCCGGTCGTCGGCCAGCTGCGTAACGCTCTTAACGCCGCCCATGAAGTGCGGGAAGTCCTCGAATTGGGTCCACTGGTTGTAGGCCGTGCTCACCGGTACGTTCACCAGAATGCGTTTTTCCACCTTCGTGCTCATAACGTCTCCTTCGCTGTGTCACCGGAACTGATGAGTCGGAAAATCATCAGCATGCTTACCAACATACCTTTTGTGCGCGTCCCTTTCCAGAGCCCAAGTGAGTGGCGGGGAGAGGCGCCGCCGGGCAACGGACGACGGCGGCACGTGGGCGGGTGCCACCGGGGCATGCGGCTGGGTCCTGCGGGAACGGCGTCCGAGTGCCGCGGACTGCTACTTGGACGCCGGCGGTGTGGGCTCGTCGGCCCCTTCTGCCGGGTCCTGCGAATGCACGCGGATCTCCGTGATGTCCGCGTCTGGATCGCCCTCGGCGGGTGCTTCGGTATGGACTCGCTCGTCTAGTGGATAGTCCGTCATGGCTGCTGTGCTCCTTGGAAGGGCGACAGGGGGAGGCGGCGGAACGCTGCGAAACCCGGACTGCGCTACAGATCATTCAGCGCTCCCCGCCGCGGCCTGTCAAGGACATTCCCCCAGGGAGCCTGGCTCTGGCCGGGCCGGGCCTTTTGTGCTGGACTGTTCGTGCAGTGGCACCAACCATCGCGGCCGTTCCGGCAGGGACCGGCGGCACCTGCTTCGCAAGAACATGGATACGCCGGCGCCGTCCGGCCGTCTGAAGGGACACTCATGGCACCGTTCAAGATCGGATATTTCGTGGGAAGCCTGGCCACCGGCTCTATCAACCGGGTCCTTTCCAAGGCGTTGATCCGGCTCGCTCCGGAGGACCTGGAGTTCACCGAGATCCCCATCCGGGACCTCCCGCTCTACAGCCAGGACTACGACGCCGACTTCCCGCCCGCGGCCCGTGCCCTCAAGGAGGCCATCGAGGCTTCGGACGGCATCCTGTTCGTCTCCCCGGAGTACAACCGGTCCATCCCCGGCGCACTGAAGAACGCCATCGACTGGGGTTCCCGCCCGTGGGGAAGCAACTCGTTTGCCCGCAAGCCCACCGGCATCATCGGCGCGTCCATCGGCAGCATCGGCACCGCGGTGATGCAGTCCTCCTTCCGCAGCGTCCTCAGCTTCCTGGACGCGCCACAGTTGAACGCCCCCGAGGCGTACATCCACTTCGACTCGGCCGTGTTCGGCGAGGACGGCGAAGTCAGGAACGCGGACACCGCGAAGTTCCTGCGCCACTACATGGACGAATATGCCGCCTTCGTTGCCCGTGTCCTGGCAGCCAACGCACCCGGCCATATTGGCGACATGGAGACCGATGAGGCGAAACTGACGCGATAAAAGCAAAGCAGGCATGCGAAGGCCCGCCGTCCCAGCACGGCGGGCCTCCGAGTCTGTGTTCCGGCTGTTTCAGTCCAGCGGCAGGGTCACCGTCACGCTGGTGCCGTGGCCCGGGCTGGAACTGATGTCCACGCAGCCGCCGGCCTCCCGGACGGCGACCGCCATGAGCCGCAGCCCGTAGCCGTGGTGCCGTCCGCACGTGGCGCGGCGGCTGTCAAAGCCCGTGCCGTCGTCGGCCACTACCAGGCGGATGCCGTGGTCCACGGCGGCGAGCTGGACGGTGAGCCGGGACGCCGCCGAGTATTTGTAGGCGTTGCTGAGCGCTTCCCGGGCCGATTGGTAGAGAAGGGACGCGCAGTCCGCCGGAATCTCGATGCCCCAGTGCGGAGTATCCCAGCGGACCGCGGTCCCTCGCTGACGGAGGGGCCTGGTGAGCCGGTCAATGCAGCCGGCCAGCCCCAAAGCGTGGAAGTCGAGCGGATGCTGATCCGTCAGCACGCCTCCCACGGTGATGACATCGTCTTCGATAGCTGTCGTATGTCCCATGACGTCCTGCTCCCCACAAGCTGGTTGGTCCGATACCTCCAGCGTGGACCCGCTACTTCAGGGGACCGCAAGGTTTGGGTCAAGATCCCATCAATTCTGCGGGCGCCAGATGCCTCCACTAGTCTGGCTGCTCTACGGCCTGAAGCGTCATGGCGCCGCTGCGGCTTTTGCTGTTGGAAGGCTTCCGCTGGGGAAGCCGGAAGGAGGACGGCAATGCCCTTATGGCTGCAGGCACTCCTGTGGGGAACCGTAGGCGGCGCGGCACTGGTGCTGGGCGCGGCGCTGTCCTGGCGATGGTCGCTGCCGTCCAAGCTGGTGTCCTCGATCATGTCCTTCGGGGCGGGCGTGCTGATCTCTGCCCTGGCCTTCGAACTGGTGGACGAAGGCGTGGAGGGCGGCGGGCTGTGGCCCACGGTGGCCGGCTTCCTGGCGGGTGCGGTTGTGTACGTCGGCGCCAACATGATGCTCGCCCGGGCGGGGGCCAAGCACCGGAAGCGCTCAGGCGACCAGCAGCCGTCCGAGCAAGAGGACCCGGGAAGCGGCACTGCGATCGCGGTCGGTGCCTTGCTGGACGGGGTGCCCGAGTCCGTGGTCCTGGGCGTGGGCATGCTGGCCGGCGGAGTGGTCAGCCCGGCCATGATGGCCGCAGTCTTCATCTCGAACGTGCCCGAAGGGCTGTCCGGAACCGCTGGCATGAAGAAAGCCGGCAGGAGCGCCCGAGGCCTTCGAAGAGCACCATAACCTGACCGGGCTGACGGCGTCCGTGGGCTTCCTGACGGCTTTCATGGTGCACCATTTGGGCGGGTAGCCCGCGCATGGGAATCCAGGATGCCCGGGGGCTGATGCTGGGACGGTACGACGGCGGGATGCGGCACTGGGCCGCGTCCCGCCGTCGTAATGGCTACAGCAGGCCCTGCCTGGTGAGGTCCGCGGTGACCAGGCGCGCCAGTACTCCGGCGCCTGCGCGGTTGGGGTGCAGGGCGTCGCCGGGCATGAAGAGCGCCAGGGTGGCCTCCGGCCCGATCTCCGTGAAGTAGGCGGACGCCAGGACGTTCAGGTCCACCAGCGGCACGTTCTCCTCCTGCGCCAGGGCAACCGTGGAGTGGCGGTACCAGCGGTTCACCGAGGAATGGACGCCCTCAACGAAGTCCGTGGCGCGGCCCTGGGGCGTGACCAGGACAGGCGTGGCCCCGGTGGCGGCCACCTGCCGGACCATGTCCCGCATGATCTCCTTGAACTCCGCTTCCGTGGTGGCGTTCTTGGCGGCGGTGTCGTTGATGCCCATCTCCAGCAGGAACAGGTCCCCGGGTTTGATGTACTGCAGGATGGCTTCAAGCTGGCCGTCGTTGCGGAAGCCGCGGGCAATCTGGCCGCCGGTGGCCATGTTGCGGACGTCGAAGGCCTCCGGGTCAACAAACTGCGGCAGCATCTGGCCCCAGCCGCCCTGCGCGCTGGTTTCGAGTGGATAGTAGCTGGCAACAGTCGAGTCCCCGCCCACCCAGATGGTTGGATCCATTTCCGGGTGGCGTGACACCTTTTCGATCTCCAGTGCGCTCAGCGTGAAGGCGGCGCCGGCCTTGCCCTCCGTGACCAGGAGGTTCAGCTGCCCGTCCAGGACCGGAATTTCGAAGGACGCCTGGGCGCCGTTTCCGGTCAGGTTCATCTCCTGGAAGACGCCTTCGGCGGCGATGCTGGCACGGGCCGTGTCGCCGAGGGTGGCGGTTACCTTGTACAGCCCCTCCTTCAGGTCCACGTTGAACGTGTTGGTGCTCTTGGTGCCGAACTGGTGGAAACGCACAGCGTCGCTTCCCACGCCGGTTCCCTTGGCCGGAACGTCAGCCATGTACTCGGGGGTGTTAAAGCCGTAGCGCTTGTCGGGGCTGTACGCGTCCGCGCCGCTGACTCCGGTGTAGCCCTGTTCCACCGGGCCGTTGCCAAAGTCGAACCGGTAGTTGCTTGGTTCGGCATTGGCTTCCAGGGCGCTGAGGTGCAGTCCAGCTCCACTGAGCAGGACTGCTGCGGCAATCCCGACGGCGGCGGACCGTTTAGTGCTCTTTCCGAGTGGGGCAGGGGTGTGGGAAGCGATGGCCAAGGTCATCTCCTTTGATGAGGTGGATAGGTGCAGACGCACGTTTGTATCGATTCATTTGAGCTAAGGCATTTCTAACAGCGCTGCGCGTTCAAGGTCAAGAGATTTTGTTCGGTTTCTGGTCGATTTTGGGTGGAGTTGGTTGCATGCCTTGGAGTGGGGTATGGGTCCTGGGCGTGGACGCAGGCTCCCCGCAACCTCGGCTAGCCCGGTCCTCCGGAAGTCAAAATTTGTGCGTTTATCTTGATGGAAGTTTGCGGCTTATTTGCCGGTTTTGTGCCGATCCTTTGCGGTGGCGTTGGAAGACTCGAAATCCACTGTGTCGGGGCGTTTCGGGAGAATTATGAAAAGGGTGTGCCGCGGGTCGCATTTTGCGCTCATAAACGGTTCAGCGACTCCGGGGGCGGAGCTCGGTCTGTGATTACTGTCATAATTCCAGCGCATAATGAAGCGGCAGGAATTTCGGAGACCCTGGCTTCCCTGCAGGGTCAGACCCTTATTCCGGACCGGGTGGTGGTCGTGGCTGACAATTGTACGGACGCCACAGAGGATATTGCCGTGGCCGCCGGGGCGGAGGTTGTCCGCACCGAGGGCAACCAGGACAAAAAAGCAGGTGCCCTGAACTTTGTCCTGGCCGGACTCCTGCCCCAGGCGGCGCCCGAGGACCTGATCCTTATCCAGGATGCAGATTCGCAGTTATCCCGCGATTTCATCGAGCGCTCCGTTGCCCACCTGCGGGCCGACCCCCGCCTTGGTGCTGTGGGCGGTGTCTTCACCGGAGCAAAGGGCGGCGGCTTCGTGGGCCACCTCCAGCGGAATGAATACGCCCGCTATGCCCGGGATGTGCGACGGCTCCAGGGCAAATGCCTGGTGGTAACCGGAACGGCCGCGCTGTTCCGCGCAAGGACGCTCCGGGACGTGGTAGCGGCACGGCTGGACGGCACGCTTCCGCCCGGAAACGGGTGCGGCGGTGTTTACGATACGTCCGTCCTCACCGAGGATAACGAGTTGTCCTTTGCGCTGCTGACGCTCAAGTACCGCATCCGTTCCCCCGCTGACTGCACCCTGGTCACGGAAGTGATGCCCACCTGGCGTGAGCTGTGGGCCCAGCGGCTGCGCTGGAAGCGCGGCGCGGTGGAGAACTGCGTCCAGTACGGGTGGACCCGGGTCACCCGGCCGTATTGGGGCAGGCAGTTTTTATCGCTGGTGGGCGTGGTGGTCACCCTTGCCTATATCAGCACGGTGGCGTTTGCACTGGGCACGGGGGAGGGGCTGCACATCCAGCCGTTCTGGCTCGCCGTGACCGGTGTCTTCGTGATCGAACGTGTAGTGACAGTGCGGCTGCGGGGATGGAGATACATGCTCGCTGCCGCCACCATGTACGAGCTGCTGATCGACCTGTTCCTGCAGGTGGTCCACGCGAAGGCGTATGCAGATGCAGCCTTCAACAGAAAGAAAGCCTGGTAACCCCATGTACAACAACCCAGCAGTTCCGGCGGCCGCCGGAGCAGGTTCCGGAACCCTCGCCATGACCGGAGCGGGCGACGTGTTCTGGTTCGCGCTCGCAGCTTTTGCCCTTCTGGCACTGGGGCTCGCCCTTAAGCGGATCGTTCCTGTGCGGGGCGCCAAGTCCTGACCCAAAGTCCTGGCCGGGTGGCGGTGGGCCTGCTGCCTACCCAGCGAAACGAAGAATGCAGCCGCATACGGCGCGCTGCATTCTTCGTCGGCAGGACCTGCTTCTTATGCGGTGTCAGGTGACGATGCTGACCACATTCGAGCACCCGGCGGTGTCGCAGATCTTATAAGTGGTGGTGTTCCCGCCTTTGATGCTGTTGACGAAGCTTCCCGTGTTGGGGACGGATTTCCGGACGCCGTTGATCCACAGCGTGACGGTGCCCCCGGTTGCTCCGGTCCACTTCAGTGTGGTGGAGCTGACCCCCTTGCTCTTGGTGGTGGTGGCGCTGAGCTTGATCGCCGAGACCGGTTCTGCAGGAGCGGGCGCGGCGGCTGGAACGAAGGAGAAATCGCGGATCACCACGCTTTCCGGCTTGACGTGGGCAGGGTCTCCACCGCCTCCGCCGGTGACCCACAGATTGAAGTGGATCTGTTCCCTGGCCGGAACCGGAACGGTAGCTCCCTCCAGGACGGTCCGCTTCAGCAGCGTCCCGCCGTACCCTTCGCCGGCAAAGGTTTCGAAGGTGATCCGGCCGGGCTCCCACACCATCCGGTGGGTGGTGATGGGGCTGGACGTTACGTCAAAGACCGTCGTGTTGTTGCCTTCGCCCGGCGGTTTGCTGGCATCAAACCAGTACCCGTGGCCCTGGGTCACCGGCCAGGACTCGCCGTAGGCGGCGCCGCCGCCCCACGCGGAGGCCTCGCACAGGTCAATTTCGTTGTAGCCCGGTTCCGCGAGGGGGTCGTAGGTGAAGAGGCAACCCCACACCACTTCCTTCTGAAGCGTTGTGAGGTCCTTCTCCACTGTGGTGCTGTAAGTCCCATAGCCGAATCCCTGCCGGGTGGACTGGAACTCCGCACCCACGGGCGCATCACCGGTGGGATTGGTCAGACTCAGGGTGACGTGTCCATCCGGGTCCGGGTTGCTGACATTGGCCGCCGCAAACAGCCTGTTGTATTGCGGCGCACCGCCCCAGAAGCGTTTCTCCCAGTTGAATCCCTTCCACGCGAAGTTGCCGGCAGGCCCGGGATTGGGATCAAGCGGCGTCGTGTCTGCAGCGTGGGCGGGTGGAACGCTTGCCAGGACGGCCAGGATCCCGGCCGCGAGCATGGCCAGGGGCTTGCCCCGGCGCGAGGGATGTAGGCCAGAAAAGCGAAAACAAGACATGCGACGCCCCTTATCAGTTGCTCCCAGCGAGCAATTTGCGCCCCCATTGAGCACAGCTTGATCTTCAGCCACCCGCCGGTGAAAAGGCAATAGGCTGCATGGGCAATTCTTCTGGAAAGCAGTCTCAAGAAAAACGCAATACTCAATGCGATCTCAAGAGTGGCGCATTGGTGGCGAAAGAATGGTTACCGTCCTAATTTGTTGGGTATTCTCATGAAGGCTTTCCGCCGCATAAAAAACCAGGGGCATCCTTTTGGCTTTCGTCTCCGAACACTCAGTGAATTGAGCATGCGCCTTGCGGCGCGATGGGCGGAAGCGGACAAGGCTTGAGGGGGCATGAATGGTGGAACGCGGCGTTGCCGTAGTGGTGGAGGACGATGACGACGTCCGGGACTCCCTGACCGAGGTGCTGCTGCAATCCGGTTTTGCCGTCCACTCAACGTCTTCCGGCTATCAGGGAGTCGAGGCGGTCCGGGAACACAAGCCGGATATCGTCACCATGGATGTGGGCCTCCCCGATTTTGACGGCCTGGAAGCGTCACGGCGGATCAGGACCTTCAGCGACGCCTACCTCATCATGGTCACCGGCCGCTCGGACGAAGCCGACGCCCTGATGGGCTTCGAGGCTGGCGCCGACGACTACCTCACCAAGCCCTTCCGCCCCCGGGAGCTTAGGGCGCGGATCGGTGCGATGCTCCGCCGGCCCCGGTCATTTTCGGGCGGGCAGGCAGGCGCAAGTCCGTCAGAGCACAGCCCAGTGCATCGGAACCGGCAGGAACTAACGGACGACGGCGCCGCAGTTGCGCAGGAGCGGTTGGGGGAGGTTCCACCGGAGCAGCAGGGCACGCCAGGCGGTTGCGGCTTTGCCCACCGGGGACTCACGCTGCACGAGGACTCACGGCAGGCAGCCATTGACGGGGTACCCGTGGACCTCACACGCACCCAGTTCGACATCCTGTTGGTCCTGATGGAGAACGGGCGGACTGTCCAGACCAAGGCCGATCTGGTCCGCAGGCTTCGGAATGAACCGTACAGCACGAATTCGTTTGTTGGCGCTGGCGAGGAGCGTGCGGTGGAGGTGCATGTGGGCAACCTGCGCAAGCGGCTGGGAGACAGTTCGCGGCAGCCTCGCTGGGTGGAAACGGTCCGCGGCGTCGGTTACCGCATGACGCAGTAAGGTCCAGCTCCGAAGGGCGGCCAACACGCTGCTGTCCCTCCTGTGGGTGTACGCACGCCGCCACCCCGGAACCGTCAGCTTGAAGGACGCCCTGCGGCTGTTGGGGAACGCAGTAAATTTATCCCTTCATTCCGGCGCCTTTCAGGCCGCAGGCTGTTAGCGTGGAGGCCCGGCCATTGAAGGAGGAGCGATGACGATCAATTCACCCGATTCCCTGCCCGACGACGAACCCCAGGAAGGCGCGGAAGGCAGCAAGGGCAAGGGCGACGGCGGTATTCCCAAGGGCGGCGACGGCATCGGCATCGCCGCGGACGCCGAACCCAACACCTTTGAACCCGAGGAAGACCCCGACGCCACGGAGGATCCCCGCAAATGAACCCGGGCGCGTGCGGCGCTGCTCAAAGTTCCATCAAGATTGGCCAAACTCGCCCCATCCGGAAGTTTGTTCGGCCCACTGCCCGGTAAATTTCCCTTGTTTCCGCGTTAATTCCCCAACTAGGAAGCAAAGGAAGCCCCCGCGCTGGAGCTCGACTCGCGCGGGGGCTTCACCCCAACGGGCAGAGCCGGTCCAGCGTTTCCTGCATGGCGGTAGCGATCTGGCCCTGCCATAAGGCAGTCTTGCTTTCCGTCTCACGGTCTTCTAGGGGCGTCGGCAAAGGAGGGGGCACCAGGGTCAGCGTGGCCTGGTAGTTTCCGTCGCTGCTGGCCATCGACGAGGTGAGGTAGGTCCAGAAACCGCCCCGGCCACCGTAGCGGAAGTCATCGCCGCAGCCTTGGTTCCACCTGACGAGTCCCAGTCCGTAAATGGGCACAGCATCACTTCGCATCATCTCCTGGACGGAAGCTTCCGAGACAAGTTCCCCGCGGAAGAGGGCTGCATAGAAGGTGTTGACGTCGGACACGGTGGAGACCACTCCGCCGGCGGGAGATGCAACGTCTGCCTCCAATTGGGTGAGGTCCATCCGTTCATCCGGAAGGTGATGTAGCCGTGAATCATGTTGGGGCTGTCCACCACCGACTGGCCGATGGAGGTGGCCTCCAGCCGTAGGGGGTCGATCACGTCACTGCGCAACACTTCAGCGTAGGAACGGCCCCGGAGTTTTTCGATCAGCTGGCCGAGGGCAATGTAGCCGGAGTCGGAGTACTTGTAGAAGCCCACGCTGTTCGCCTCCTACGGCAGCTGGGCTGTCAGTTCCATGACGCGTTGCGGCGGCATTTCCTCGCTGACGATCCGTGGGATGTCATCGGCGCTTTTTTCGTTTGCCTCCTGGAAGCTGCCCATACCTGAGGTATGCCCCAGCAACTGACGGACGGTGACCGGGCCCGGCGGCTTCAGCACCGTGGTGAAGCTTTCCAGGATGCCGTTGACGGGATCGTCGAGACCGATCAGCCCATCGTCCACCATCTTCATCACAGATACCGCGGTCATGGACTTCGTGATGCTGGCCACCGACAGCCTGTCTGCCGGTGTGGCAGGTTCCCGGGACTCGAGGTTCCGCACGCCATAAGCCCTGGACCAGCTTCCGCCGGGCCACCTGACTTCGGCCACCACAGCTACCGCACCCTGGTCCACGAACGACCGCATGGTGCGGTCCAGGGTTGCCGTTGTGGGCGGCTCCGTAGCGGCGGTGGTGGGGGCCGGGCCGCTGTCAGGGCTGGTACATGCGGCAAGGCACAGAACGAGAGCCGCCGCTGCCCGAAGGAACAAACACGAGGCTTTCATCAGGCCATCACACTTCCTGGAATCCATTCACCGCGGTTACTTCGACTCCAAAGCCGCCGCGCGCTTCATGCGCAGCTCTGCCCATGCGGTGAGGGCGCCGTAGCATGCCAGGGCCAGCAACAGCAGGACAAGGAACGCCC
This sequence comes from Arthrobacter sp. K4-10C, assembly GCF_059090085.1. Lineage (NCBI taxonomy): Bacteria > Bacillati > Actinomycetota > Actinomycetes > Micrococcales > Micrococcaceae > Arthrobacter > Arthrobacter sp. K4-10C. The sequence continues at coordinate 248,998 of NZ_JBNHFI010000008.1, forward strand.
AGGCCGCCGGCCGCTCCCAATGCACGTCGGCCCGGCCCATGACCATAGCCCCGAGGATGAAGGCCAGGCTCACAAGCTGGGCGGCATAGAGGATGCGGTAGCTCGTCCACCGGCGGTCCACCACCATAGGTGCGTTCACGAATCCGGTGAGGCTGAGGACGGCCCCGAGTGTCCGCGCGGTCAGCGGCGTGATGTCCCAGCCCCAGGCCTGCAGGAAGGGCGCCGGGAACGCGAACATTGCCAGGCCGGTCAGGGTCGCAATGCCGCCCACCCCCACCAGCGCCCGGGCCACATGGTCCGGGATGAAAATGTCCCGGGGCGCTGGCAGCCCCGTGTCCGCTTGGCGCTGGGCGACGGCGGCCGCTGCCACGAGCAGCGGTGTGACGGCATACAGCACCGCCCACGCGAGGAACGACAGGTTGCGCGTGAACAGGTCGGCGTGGAGCGCCGTGGCGATGCCGAGAAGCGCCGCGAAGACGAAGACCGGCAGGAAACCGCGCCGCACGCGGTGCCACTCCGCGGTGCGGAGCACTGCCGCGAAAAAGATGATCCCGCCAATATAGGCCGAACCCAGGATCATCCCTGTGAGGGGCGGCTTGATGGGCCAGGCGAACAGTTCCGCGATGCTGCCGGGGAGGAAGACCAGGATGCCGGCGGCGATGGCAAGGAACGGCAAGACGAAAGCCGCCAGCCACCGCACAGGCCCCAGCACCCGGTTGGTTCCGGCGACGGTTTCACGCGTGGGCAACGGTCAGCACCTCCTCCAGCGGTAAGCTACGGCCCCGTGCGGAGGCGCCGTCGAACAGATCGCCAAGCGGGCCCGAGCGAAGGGCGTCCACCACGGGCGCGTGGAAAGACGATGCGGCGGTATTGAACAGGCCTGTCCGCTGACGGAGCGCTTCCGCGGCGCCGGCCAGCTCGCCTGCACGCGCCACCTCGCCTCGGCGGGCCGCCACGGCCACCAGTCCCTCCAGGCCATAGGCGATGCCCTCGTCGTGGCCGAGGCTGGCGGAAATTCCCAGACCGCGGGTGAAGTCCTCCCCTGCGCCGTCGACGTCCTCGCTTAGTAGCCGCACCCACCCGCGGTGATGGAGGGCGATCGCGATGCCGAGCGGTTCGCCTTCCTCGCTGGCGAGCGCCAGGCTTTCCTCAAAGCGCGATGCCGCCGCCTGGCCCTGCCCGGCCACCAGCAGGACCCTGCCCATGGTGACGAGCGACATCGCTTCGCCCCAGCGGTCGCCGCCGGCACGGAAGCGGTCCAGGCTTTGCTCCAGGTCCCTGATGGCGCCGGGGACGTCGGGGACGGGATTGGCGAGCCGTGCCAGCGCTGCTGAAACCAGGGCGAGAGCCTCCCCCGCGGGGTCTCCGGACTGTGCGAACAGCTTCGCGCTGCGGGTAAGTCCACCCACCAGATCCACGTCCTGCTGCTGCCAGAAGGCGATGGCCCTGGTGAAGTACAGGGCGATGGCCTCGGTACGGCCGGCGAGCGATTCGCCGCGCGCCGATGCCTCGTCCAGCAGCCGGGCCATCCAGAGGCGTACCTGTCCCAGCAGGCCGCCGAGCCAAAGGTAGAGGTACAGCGACCACGCCAGTTCCGCGGCTCGGTCCCACTGGCCCCGGGCGGTCAACCAGCCGACGGCGGAGGCAAGGTCTGCCTGCTGCAGGCCGAGCTGGGCGAGCCAGCCGCTCTGTTCCCCGGTGCGCAGGCCTTTCGCCGCCTTCCTGGCGAGGTCAAGGAAGTAGAGGGCGTGGGCGTCCCGTGCTTCGTCCCATTCGTCCCTGGTGCTGAGGGTGGCGGCGTAGGAACGGACGGTCGAGAGCAGGCTGAAGGCGCTCTCGCCTTCCACATCCCGCTGGCCCACCAGGCTCGATTCCACCAGCGCGTCCAGGGCATCGAGGGCGTCCCCGCCCACCAGCTCCTCGGCCGCCGCCAGGGTGAAGGGCCCCGCGAAAACTGCGAGGCGTGCCAGTGCGGCGCGGGCGTGCGCCGGCAGCAGGTCGACACTCCATTGGATGGTGCTGGCCAGGGTGCGCTGGCGCTCCGGCAGGTCCCGGGCACCACCGGACAGCAGGCCCAGGCCGCCCGAAAGCCGCTGCAGGATCGACTCGGGCGTGAGCGTCCTGGTGCGCGCGGCAGCCAGCTCTAGCGCGAGGGGGACGCCGTCGAGGGCGCGGCAGATGCCGAGCACGGCTGCGCAGTTTGCAGGGGTAAGGCCGAAGTCGGGCCGCACGGCGCGGGCGCGTTCTACGAACAGCGCCACGGAAGGGATGCCGGCGGCGGTCTCGGGGTTGGGCTCTGGCTCCTCCGGCGGCACTTCGAGCGGTGCCACCTCGTAGGTGCGTTCGGGGCGGACGCGCAGGGGAGAGCGGCTGGTGGCCAGGACGGTGAGGTCCGGCAGTTCGGCAATCATCGTCATGACCACCGGGGTGGCCGCGAGGACGTGTTCCATGTTGTCCAGCACCATCAGGAGCCGGCGGCCCTCGAGCGCCGTGACCACTTTGTCCTCCAGTGGGCCGTCTCCGGCGTCCCGGACCCCCAGTTCCTGCGCGATGGCGGGCAGCACGAAGTCCGGTGACCGGACCGCTTCGAGCATGACGAAGACGACGTCGCCCCCTTCGTAAGCGATGGCGGCCGAGACCTCGATGGCGAGGCGGGACTTCCCGATCCCACCGGGGCCGGTCATTGTCACCAGCCGCACGTCGGGGCGGTCCAGCAGTTCGCGGACGGTGGCGATGGCACCGGCACGGCCGATTATCGCGCTGAAGGGGGCGGGCACGCGCCCGCCCTCCGGCTGCGGCGCCGGGGGTTCGGTTTGCAGCGGGCGGCTGGCGTCGAAGCGTTCGGCCAGGAGGACGGCGACGTCGGCCCGCACCAGGTCGGCGAGTTCCCCGGCGTCTGAATACCTTTTGTAGGAGGCCTCGTCGTCGTCCCTGATACGGCCCAGCAGCGCATCCAGGCGCGGCTCGCGCTCCACTCCGTCCTTGACGTAGATCAGCTTGGGCATGCCGCTCGAGAGAGCGTACTCGTCCTCGAGCCCGGAAACCTCCTCGCCAGGGGCCACCCATCCGTAACTCCCACCGTAGATGCCGACAAAGATGTCGCTCTGGGCGAGGTAGGAGCGGTACAGCGACCGGGGCGGATGGGGACGCGCCCCAAGCTCGAACATGACGGGTGCCAGCTGCAGCGACTCAACGGCCTTCCGCACCGCATGGCGCTCCGGCTCGAGCTCCCGCAGGGTGGAACTGACGAAGACTCTGATGCGCTGGTCGGGCGTGCGGATCGACACCGCAGGTGCGTCCATCTAGGAAGTGTGGACCACGGGGACGGGCTGCGTCCAGCCTTAGTTGCGGCCCGGCCCGCAGTACATTTCGGGCCAAATATTTTGAAGCCGGGCTATCGTAGATTGTTGACAATTGCTAGACTCGAGGCTGTAAGCACCGCTTGTTAGAACCCGCCCGGTCCTGCCAGCCGGCCCGCACCAAAGGAACCAGGAAATGAAGAAACGCCGCGCCGATGCTCCTGCTTTTGAAATCGATGAAACGTCCCGCACGGGTCATCACTGCCCCAAAACCGGATGGTGGTCTGTTGCCGGTAACCCGCCAGAGGCACGGTTCATCACGAAGGGCGAGGTGATGCCTGCTTCCTGCGGGGCGCCCGTGCTTTGGATCCTGGGGAAGACCGCTGGCAGCCGAAGCGTCCGGCCGGCGGCTGACCTGATTTCCAGTTAGCATCTGGGCTGAAGGACGCTACCCCTCCTTGCGCAGCCCGGCCTCTGCCACGAGTTCGGTGAGCCAGGGCCGGTGGCCCTGATGGAACACCATCCCCTCCGGGAGTCCACGTACGGTAGGCACGGAGTTGGCAATATCGATGGTGACCCGTTCTCCCGCCATGGGGGCGTTGGTGATGTGCAAGTCGCCGTAGGATGCCGGCAGGTGGGGATCCATCCAGAACCCGCCGCGGGAAACGTGGGTGTCGTATCGCATCAGGCTCGTCACCAGTTGAATGGGTGACGTCGCCGCCCACGCCTGCGGCGAGCAGGCCGTCGGATAGGCCACGGGCTCGCCATATTGCTCCCTGCTGAATCCGCAGAACAATTCAGGCAGGCGGCCCTCGGAGTATTCGGCGGCTTCGAACAGGGCGGTTGAAATGCGCTGCGCCTCTTCAATAAACCCGTAACGCATCAGGCCTGCCGCGATCACAGCGTTGTCGTGCGGCCAGACGGAGCCGTTGTGGTAGCTAGCCGGGTTGTAGGCGCCCATGTCGGTGGCGAGGGTCCGCACGCCCCAGCCGCTGAACATCTCCGGGGACATCAACCGTTCGGCAACCAGGGGCGCCTTGTCCTCATCAACGAGGCCAACCCACAGGCAATGCCCCATGTTGGAAGCGCAGGCGTCCACCTGCCGCTTCTTGCCGTCCAGCGCGATGGCATAGTATCCCCGGTCCGGCATCCAGAACTCTTCGTTGAAACGCACCTTCAGTTCGGCAGCACGCTCCGCCAGTTCGGCCGCCAGGGGCGCGTCCCCGGTGTCGTAGGCGATCCAGGCCCGGGCCATATAGGCGTCATAGACGTATGCCTGGACCTCGCAGAGTGCGATGGGCGGCTCCGCGAGTGTCCCGTCAGCAAAGTTGATTCCGTCCCAGGAATCCTTCCAGCCCTGGTTGATGAGTCCCCGCTCATTGAGGCGCTGGTACTCCACAAAGCCATCGCCATCCCTGTCGCCGTAGTCCCGGATCCAGTCCAGGGCGCGGTCGGCGTGTGGAAGCAGCGCCGCAATGGTGTCCTTGGCGAACCCCCAGCGGCTCACCGACCCCAGGATCACCACGAACAAGGGCGTCGCGTCGATGCTGCCGTAGTAGATGGACTTGCCTCCCAGCGCCAGGGAACTGGAGACGTCGAGCCTCACCTCGTGCAGGATCTTCCCGGGTTCCTCCTCGCTCACCGGGTCCACCACGGAGCCTTGCCGGTCAGCCAGCGTCTGCAGGGTGCCGAGGGCCAGGGATGGATCGACGGGCATGGCCATCTCCGAGGCCCACAGTGAATCCCGGCCAAACAGGGTCATGAACCACGGGGCCCCGGCTGCCACCACGATCCTTTCCGGATGGGTCGGGTCTTCAATCCGGAGGGCGCCAAGATCGTCATAACTGCGGCGGAGGGTCCTTTCAATGGACCGGTTGCCCATGTGCAGCTTGGGAATCTTGGCCACCCATTCCTGTCGGCGGCGGTCGCTGCGTGAAAGTTCGCCTGCGGCCGGGCGAACCACGGGTGCGGCGGGGGCATCGGAGCCGGGCGCCACGGTAAGGACGGTGTTCCACCGGCCGCGTGGCGGGATGGTGGTGCGGAACGTCAGGTCGTCTCCCGCGGCGGTCCCGGGGATATCGGAAAGGACGACGACGGACTTCCGGACGTCGTGCCAGCGGCCGCTGACGCGTAGCGTCTTTCCGTCGTACTGGCGGGACTCTTCCCACTCCCGCTGGATCCGGGCTTCCTTGACCTCAAAGACGTCGGCGAAATCCGCGCCGACAGTGACAGAAACCAGGCATTCCACTGGTTTCGTGGAGTGGTTATGCACGGTGACGCGTTCAACGATGCCGATGCCCAGTTCGCGCATGCGCTCCACGATGATCGGGCTGTCGGCATAACCGTCCGACCTGTTCACCCTGCCCGCAAATACCGCCCGGTATGGCTCCTTCGTCTGTGCCGCCAGCGGCTCCAATGCCTGCCCATTGACGGTCAGGTTCCACCGGGACAATATGCGCGTGTCCTGAAAAAAGAGGCCGTGCGGATGATCCGGATGGATGTCCCCGTTCGGCAGCGAGATGCAGAAGGAGGTACCTTCCACGAGTGTGACCGTACCGGCGCCAAGCGGACCCGCCGCCGTGTCCGCATTCCATCCAGCCATTCGTTGGCCCCCTCGGGAAACTGGGCTGACAGGCAGCCGGTCCTGGCGTGAGGGCGCTGGCTGGCCGTTCTGCTACTTGGTTAGCCTGAGGCTACTCCTGCTGCCCTTTGCAGGCCAGAGCAGTGGGCCGGCGCCAGCCTGGATGCCAAGGGAGAGATCGTAATCATCGTCAATGTGGAAGAGCCGCCGGTCCCCGATGCGGTCTATGACCCAGATGGTCCGCCCGTCAGCTGTCCGTTCGTCCACCGTCCCGCTGTAGTACGCAAGCCCCTCCCGGCCCAGGGTAACCAGGTCACCCGGTTCCAGGGAGGTCCACGTGGACTTCCGGGTGCTGCCGGCAGTGCAGGCTGCGGCAGCGGTGGTGTTTGCCCTGCTGTCCTTCATGTGCGTTCTCCTTGCTGACCGTCAGCGGGCGTCAGCGCCGGCGGACGGTCATTAAAGTAAATGTAGGCCTTAATTTTATCGTCGATTGTTGACAATTACTAGGGCTTGCGGAGGAAAGGAAGGGCCCAGTTCCGGTGGAACTGGGCCCTTCCTTAGGGTGGAGCAGGATGCCTTCCTACGCGCTGATCCCTGCCGCTTCTGGATCGGAGGTGAGGTCTTCGACGGCCTTCTGCATATGGCGTTTGATGGCCCGCTGAAGTCCGTCCCGGTCACCCGCCTCGAGCAGATCCAGGATTTTCTGGTGTTCCTCCACCAGGACGTCAATACGCGGGTAGGCGACTTCCAGACTGAGGATACACATCCGGGATTCCGCCGCGAGTGTCTCATAAATCCGGATCAGGCGGGTGTTGCCGGTGCCTGAAACGAACGTGGTGTGGAACTGCATATCCAGGCGGGCGATGGCTTGCCAGTCGGACGCCGCCACCTGCTTGGCCATGTTCCTCAGAACGCCCTTGAGTTCCCGGCAGGTGGAGGCAACCTGCTCGGGCCTGGAGTCGAGGAGGGTGTTGGCGGCAGCGAGCTCCACGGCCTCGCGGACGGCGTAGATTTCCCTTACGTCATCAGTTGTCAGTTCCAGTACGAAAACCCCGCGGTTACGCCTGCTGACCAGAATGCCTTCCTGGGCCAAACGCTGGAGGGCCTCCCGCAGCGGGCCCCGGGAAGTGTTGAGCTGGCTCGCCAAAGCAGATTCGTTGACCTGCTGCCCAGGCCTGAACACGCCCTGGACGATGAGCTCACGCAACTGGTCGGCGATCAGTTGCGCCGTGGGTCGACCCTCCAGTGTGAATGTTGCCTCCGGTGCCGTCATTGACATCCCCTCATTCCATGCTCGGCAGATTGACTCTTATTAGAGCGCTATTGCTGTGTACTTGTACTCCAGGAACTCGTCGATTCCCACTTTTCCGCCCTCGCGTCCGAGACCCGACTGCTTGACGCCGCCGAAAGGGGCGGCAGGGTTGGAAACGATGCCGGTGTTCAGTCCAACCATTCCAACCTCCAGTTCCGCCGAGAAGCGCATGGCTTTTTCCATGCTGTCCGTAAACACGTAGCCCACGAGCCCCCATTCCGTGTCGTTGGCAAGGCGGAGCACTTCGTCCTCGCTGTCGAAGGGCGTTATGGCTGCAACCGGCCCGAAGATCTCCGTGGTCATCAGCGCCGCGTCGATGGGAACATCCGTCAGGACGGTGGGAGCGTAGAAGTACCCGGGTCCTTCCGGGCGCGTTCCTCCGGTCAGGATGCGCGCACCCTTCGCGGTCGCATCAGCGACGAGGCTCTCAACTTTGTCGAGCCCCTTCTGCTCAATCAGCGGCCCGACGTCGGTTCCCGCAACAGCCCCATTGCCCACCTGCAATTCTGCCATCTTCTTGGAGAACTTCTCGCCGAACTCTTCCGCCACGGACCGGTGGACGAAGAAGCGGTTGGCAGCGGTGCACGCTTCTCCCATGTTCCGCATCTTCGCTTTCATGGCGCCGTCAACAGCCTTTTCAATGTCCGCATCCGCCAGGACGATGAAAGGTGCGTTGCCACCCAGCTCCATGGAAGACCGCATGACATTGTCAGCTGCCTGCCGGAGGAGGATCTTGCCCACCTCGGTTGAACCGGTGAAGCTGATCTTGCGGGCGATGCCGCTGTCTGTCCAGGTGCGGACCACGCCGGAGGCTGAAGCCGTGGTGACGACGTTGAGCACGCCGTCCGGCAGTCCGGCCTCCTTGAAGATGGCCACCAGAGCCAGCGACGTGAGCGGTGTCAGCTCCGCCGGTTTGAACACCATGGTGCAGCCTGCTGCGACTGCCGGGGCGATCTTGCGGGCTCCCATGGCGAGGGGGAAATTCCAGGGAGTGACCAGGACCGAGGGTCCTACTGGCTCTTTGGTGATCTGGATGCGTGTTGATCCATCCACCGAGGTGGTGCTGTCGCCGCCGATACGAACGGCCTCTTCGGAGAACCAGCGGAGCATTTCGGCGCCGTAGGCTACCTCGCCCTTTGCTTCAGCGAGGGGTTTGCCCATTTCGGCGGTCATAATTGCGGCGAGCCGGTCGGTGTTGGCGATGACCAGGTCGAAGGCGCGCCGGAGAATGTCTGCCCTCTGGCGCGGGGTGGACTTGCCCCAGGCCACCTGTGTCCGGCCGGCGGCCTCGATGGCGCGCATGGCGTCATCCGGTCCACCATCGGCTACGTGCGCAATGACTTCGTTGGTGGCAGGGTTTTCCACGGCGAACGTGGCGCCACTGGCGGCTTGTTGCCACGTTCCATCAATGAACAAGCCGGTGTGGAGGCTGTTGGGATCAAAGGAGGAGTTCATGATGATCTTTCAGTGATCAAGGGGATTAGGAGGTGGCCGTCTTGATTGCTTGGGTGAACTTCGACAGGCCGGTCTGGATCTCGTCGCTGGTGACGTTGAGTGCCGGGATGAGGCGAATGACGTTGCCATGCGGGCCGCAGGTGAGGAGGAGCAGTTCTTCCTTGATGGCGGCCTGCTGGACGGCCAGCGCCGTCACGGGGTCCGGCGTGTTGTCGGCGGCCGTGAATTCGACGCCCTGCATGAGGCCCCGTCCGCGGACATTCCCGATGCCGGCAAACTCGGACTGCAGCTTGTCGAGCCCGGCCCGCAGTTCGTCGCCCCGGTGCAGGGCATTTTCCACCAGGTTCTCCCGCTGGATGACTCCGAGGGTTGCGACGCCTGCCGCCGCTGCCACGGCGTTCCCACCGTAAGTTCCGCCCTGGGAGCCGGGCCATGCCTTGCCCATCAGCTCAGTGGAGGCAGCAATCGCCGATATCGGGAACCCGCTGGCAAGGCCCTTGGCCGTGATGACCACGTCGGGCAGGATGCCGGCCCAGTCGTGTCCCCAGAACTTGCCAGTGCGGCCTACGCCGGCCTGGACCTCGTCGAGGATGAGCACGATGCCGTGCCGGTCAGCGCGTTCCCGCAGGCCCTGCAGGAAGCCAATGGGGGTGGGGATGTATCCCCCGTCGCCCAGGACGGGCTCGATGATGAAGGCGGCCGTATCCGCCGGGTTGCTGACAGTGAGGAGGAGGTGGTCCAGTTCCTTCAGCGCAAACTCCACCGCCGTTGCTTCGTCCCACCCGTACCGGTACCAGTGCGGGAAGGGCGCGACGTGCACACCGCTCATGAGGGGGGAGAAGCCGGACCGGAACTTGGTGCCGGCGGTGGTCAGCGATGCTGCCGCGACCGTTCTTCCGTGGAATCCACCTTGGAAGGAGATGATATTCGGCCGGCCTGTTGCCATGCGGGCCAGCCGCACGGACGCCTCCACGGCTTCTGATCCTGACGTTGCATAGAAGACGCTGTCCAGCCCCTGGGGCAGGACGTCCCCCAGCAGCTCCGTGAGTTGAAGCAGGGGCTGGTGCATCACTGTGGTGTATTGGGCGTGGACAATCTTGCCCACCTGCTCGCGTGCCGCCGCCACAACATCAGGGTGGCAGTGGCCGGTGCTGGTGACACCAATACCAGTGGTGAAGTCGAGATACTTCTTGCCGTCAGTGGCGTGGATCCAGCTGCCGGAGGCGTAGTCGACGATAACAGGAGTCGCCTGCTTCAAGATGGGGCTGAGGGTTGCCATGTCTTCTTGCTTTCTCGATAAGTGTAGATTGTCAACAATATGCGACGCCGGGCGATGTCGCAACTTTCGTGCGTAGCTAGTTGTTGCTAAACCGCTGCGGCCTAACAAAATCGAGCCCGCTAAACGACTGTTTGCCGAGGGCCTCGTGGGCTGCGATTTCGCCGAAGCCGGTGGCGTTTTTGAAGCCCGCGCCGGAGAAGCCGGTCGCGCAGTAGATTCTGCCGGCTTCGGTCAGCCGGCCCAGCAGGGGGTGCCCGTCGCTGGTGTAGAGGTCCGGGAAGGCGTCGGAGCGGACGATGTTGGGGTATAGGCCGGGGAAGAATTCCGTGACGGTTTCGGTGGTCTCTGCGATTTCTGCCGGGGTCAGTTCCCTGGGTACTGAGTCGGCGTGGGCTGTGGGCGAGCTGCGTCCGTCCAAGGTGGCTTTGACGGTTACGCCGTCGACGGCGGGCGCCCCGTACATGGAGCGGTCCTCGTGGATGCGGATGAAGATGGGAAATTTCTCGGGTGAGAACTGGGTCGCGTCCCGGGCAACAAACCAGGTCAGATAGTTCCGTCGTGTTTCCGTCGCCGATTTCAGGTGGTCCGGCATGAGCCGCCGGGACCAGCCGCCGGAGGAGACGATGACGTTTTCGAAGGTCCAGGTCTTGTCGCGGGAGGTGATGGTGACGCCGTCGGGTGTCTCTTGGATGTTGTCGATGGGGGTGTTGGTGTGGATGGTGGCCCCGTTCGCTTCCGCTGCAGCGATGGCTGCGGTGACTGCCCGGTCGGTGCGCAGGGCGCCGGCGTGCGGGTCGTAGACGGCGATGTCGTCGGGGCGGAGGTTGTGCTGGGGGTAGCGTTCGGCCATGTCCTCACGGGAGAGGATTTCGTGGTCCGCGCCGTTGGTCCTGGTGGTGTCGAGCAGGGCGGTGAGGTAGGCGCCGTTTTTGGTTCCGATGGACAGGCCGCCGCAGCGGGTGAGGATGTCCTGGCCGGTTTCGGCTTCGAGTTCGGCCCAGAGGCTGCGTGAGCGCTGCAGGATGGGGTAGTAGCCGGGGTCGCCGCGGTAGAGCATGCGGAACAGGCGGGTGTCCCCGCCCACGGCGCTGCGGCCGTGGGCGGGGACCTGCGCTTCGAACCCGACCACGGAATCGGTGAGGCGGGAGGCCTGCCAGAGGGCCATGGATCCGATGCTGC